>JAGLRI010000012.1 GCA_023136395.1 Candidatus Bathyarchaeota archaeon
TCTTTTACCATTAGTTTCTAGCAAAACCTGCGAGCTTCCGGGTATATGACCCGCATTTAAAAGCTGAATGGTAATATCTCCAATAACTTGTTTTTCCCTGTAGTTAAGATGAACACAACTTTTCATGGTAGACCGCAATTCGAGATATTCAAAAGGAAGATAGTAACCTGATAGATGAATAAAATCTGAAATCAACAATTCAGTTATGCCGAAAGTAGGCTGCGTTCCATACACAGGTTTTTTCTCTTGAATTTGAAAAATTGGAATTGTCCCTGAGTGATCTAGATGAGCGTGTGTAAGGATTACCGCATCTACCTCTTTTGGTGGGACGTGCATAGGAAAACCAGGTTCGCGACCAAATAAGACACCGTAATCCAATAAAATTTGAGACTTCTCTGTTTTGACCGCTATCGCTATTCTCCCAACCTCTTTAGCGCCCCCAAGAAACTTGATTTTTACCGAGATCACATTCACCGTCCACAATATTACTAGGTTCCACAAACTGATTGATGTTCTAATATTTATTTAGGAGTCTTTCCCAAGTAAAGATATTTATTAAAAAGTAAACTTTTAAATTATCCCCTAACTATGCCTTGTAGAAAACATTAGTTTTTGAGGTGTTTTAATCCTTTTTACTTACGGAAACCCGTAATGTTAACGACTTTTAATCGTGATGGTAGAAAAAATTTGCAGATTTATTCAAGCCTTCATTTCATTGATAAAGTGTTCATATATTGTTTGAACTCGTTCTGCAGCGGGGCCTGTTCCCTCTACTACACCTTCTTTAGTAACTTTAATTTTGTCCATAACCCAGATGAACCCTTTGTCTTCATAAAGTCTTACCATCCTGGGAAATACCTTTATAAGTCTTTCAGCTAACGCTCCTAAGTTAAAGAGCTGCTCTACAGCAGAAATTTGTGAAACAGCACTACCATTAAGGACCAGCTTATGAATAGCCATCCCTTTCTCATCCTTTGCATTTGTCAAGCAGAGACTTAACGTATCTGGGTTAACCCCAACAAGAGTTCCATGATAAGCCTTTCCATCCATAGTCATTACCATAACTATTTGGTCAAGTAAAGCTGAGATTTCTACAAAAAATTTTCTTTGAGCCACTGACATCCATTCTCACCTTCGTTTTAGTCTATTATGTTTAAGGACTTATTTATTCAAAGCGGTTACTGAAAAATATAAACAAATATCGTTAATTTAATGCAGAAAATATTTTATTAATTAAGGCCGCCGTTACTTTAAAGATTGTTTTAAAAGAAGGAAATCGTTGGATGAGACATCTTCATCCACCACAACATTTGGACCAATCCAACTTTTGGACCCTATTTTCACACCAGGCATTAACAAGGCGTTTATCCCTGTCTTAACTTGGTCACCTATGATGACTCCCAATTTACTCCTTTCACTGTCAACAATTTCATCTTTCACAGACATCTTAATTGTTTTACCGTCTAGACGGTAATTAGCAGTTATGGTTCCTGCCCCTAGGTTGCAGTCCTCACCAATTACGCTGTCTCCAACATATGATAGATGACCTACTCTAGTTTTGTCCATAAGTATACTGTTTTTAATTTCGCAAGCATTTCCCACTCTAACTTCCTTACCGATGCTTGTGTAAGGTCGAATAAAACAATTCGGTCCAATATCGCTCTCTTCGTCAATGAAAACTGGACCCTCGATATATGCCCCCGAACGAACTCGAGTTCCTTCAGCTACTTCTACGGGGCCAATAATATGTGCTCCATCCTCTATTTGACCGACAACTTTAGATTTTATTTGGCTTAGTGCTTTTTTATTTGCTTCAAGCAAGTCCCACGGTCTACCTACATCATGCCACTCTTCCCGGGGAATCTGGACAGCGGAGATTGATTGTTGATCTTGTATAAGGAGACGAAGTGAATCAGTGATTTCACGCTCCCCCCGCGGGGACATTTGCGTCTGCGTTATCTTTTCAAAAATATTAGTCGAAAAAGCGTAAATGCCGGCATTTGCTATATGAGTTGAAACAGTTCCTGAACGCGGTTTTTCAATTATGTCTGTTACATAGGAATCAGTGAGTTTCACTACGCCATAACGTTCAGGATGTTTAACATAAACTACCGCCATAGATACGGAGGATTTCAGTTTTTTATGGGATTGAAGAATCAATTTGACCGTGTTTGAGGTAATAAGAAGGTCACCGTAAACTAGTAGGAAATCTTTTTTAACATAGGGCTTTGCAAGAATGGTTGCGTCTGCGGTGCCAAGAACTTCTTTTTGAAAAGCGTATTCAAGTTTCATCCCAATTTTTGAGCCGTCACCGAAATATTGCTTTATCTGATCAGCTAAGTAGTGAACTACGATTAAAGCTTCGTTAAGTCCAGCAGCTTTTATTGAAAGGAGAAGATGCTCTAAAAGTGGTTTTCCACCCACAGGAAGGAGGTGCTTAGGTTTATTAAGTGTTAATGGTCGAAGCCTAATACCTTCACCTGCAGCTAGAACAACAGCTTTCAACGGGTTGCCCCCTTTATTAATTTTTCAACCATCTTTAAGCATTTTTTCATGGTTTTCTCTGCTTCTTCTTTTGATTCCGCCTCAACGGTGAGACGTAATAGGGGTTCTGTTCCCGAAGGTCTTATTAGAACCCAACCTTCTTTTAAAGTTAAACGCACCCCGTCTATAGTTGATACTTTCTTGTGCTCAGGGAAAAGTGAAGGTAATCTACTCTCTAAGTTTTCTATAACTTTGGATTTAACATCATCAAGACAGGTTACTTCTCTCCTAATCATGGGGAAATGAGGAACATCGGAGACGAATGAGGACAGAGTCTTATTTACTTCTTCTAAAGTCTTAAGGAGAAGAATAGATGAGAGAATGCCGTCCGGACAGAAATGGTGTTGTGGGTGAATCCAAGCACCACACGGCTCACCACCGAAAACAGCTGTATGCCGTTTTATGGCAGCTGCAACACGTACATCGCCAACCTTTGTTCTTACAACCACTCCACCGTACGATTCAACCATTTTTTCAAAACACATGGAAGATTCCAAATTTGTAACAACAATCCCACCATTATTCATTCTAACAACATGAGAAGCAAATGCCGCAAGAATTTGATCGAGGGGAGCGAATGCTCCTTTTTCATCAATGGCAACCATCCTGTCGCCGTCACCATCATAAGCGATCCCAACGTCGGCGTGAAGGTTCTTCACCATCTGACATAGATATTGCAAGGATTCAGGTTCAGGCAGTGGGAGTCTCCCAGGAAAGAAGCCATCAGGCTGTGCATTCATAGTTATTACGTCACACCCTAACATGCGAAAAAGAGTGGGGGCGATGTTACAAGTAGCACCGCAACCTGGGTCCAGTATTACCCGCCATTTCTTTTCAAGTACCACATTTTTTTGAATCGCTTTTAGGTAGCGGTGGGATTCGTCTAGAGAAGTCACTGTTCCAATGTTTTGCCATGAGGGTCGTGTAAAAAGTTTGTTTCTGATGATCTCTTCGATTTGATTTTGTTGTCCATCATCAAACACCAAACTATCTGTGTTGAAAAGTTTTATTCCATTGTATTCAGGCGGATTATGAGAAGCGGTTATCATTACCCCCGCCTTTGCGTTAAGTTCTCTTGTGAGAAACGCAAGTAAAGGGGTAGGAGTTAATCCTAACATGCAAACATTTGATCCCCCACCTAACAACCCCGAAATAAGAGAATGTTCCATCATTGGACTAGAAACGCGCGTATCATGGCCGACTACAATATTTCCAGATTTGGTATGGGTTGCCACTGCTAAACCAACCTCAAGAGCTAACATGGGAGTTAAATTAACATTGACGACACCCCGAATTCCCGAGGTGCCAAAGAGTTTTTTATTCTTATTTAATTTCAGTTCCCCCAAAACAATAAATTCAATTAAACAGGTAGATAACCAGTTTGATAAAATTATTGTAAGTTGTCTGTCTTTGTAAGGTAAAAAAGAGCCCAATTCTTTTAAATTTGCTGTGCATATAAGGTTAGAATAATTATTTAAGCTCTTAATATTGTGAGTTGATGAATTTGGAAAAATTTAACGCTCAAGAATTCGTGGAACAACAAGTAAAGGAAATCAGGAAAATTGTTGGAACTAAGCGGACACTCATCGCCGTTTCAGGAGGTGTTGATAGCACAACGTGTGCTGCTTTAACTCACCGCGCTCTAGGAGAAAATCTTCTTTGCGTGATGCTTGATGACGCTTTTATGCGGGAAGGAGAGCCGGATAGAGTATCCAGAGTTCTCTCTAATCCTCCCTTAAACTTGCCGATAAAGGTTTTAAATGTTCAAAGTCGTTTCCTTAATGCGTTAAAGGGACTTAGCGACGCAGAAGAGAAACGTAAAGCATTTCGAGAAACTTTCTACAAATCCCTAAGCGAGGCTGCTGAAAAAGAGGGCTGTCACTTCCTTGTGCAGGGAACCATTAGGCCAGACATACTTGAAACCACTGGAGGTATAAAAACCCAACACAATATTCTCTCCCAAATCGGAATCAGCCCTATTGAACTTTACAACTTTCAGGTTATTGAGCCGCTCACTCCTCTTTATAAACCACAAGTTAGGCAAGTGGCTAGGTATCTAGGAGTGCCCCAGGAAATGTCTGAACGTCAACCCTTCCCTGGGCCAGGTCTTTCAGTGAGAGTTGTTGGAGAAATTAAGATTGACAAATTAGAATCACTCAAAAAAGCTACAACAATCGCTGAGGAAAAGTTAGCAAAACATCAACCTGAACAGTACTTTGCAGCGATTATCGATAATACAGAAAAACCTCAAAACTCTATATGTAAACACGTGCAAGAGATTGTAACCCAATTTCTTAACGTTAAGTCAAGACAAGTTACCGCAAGAATACTTAAAGAAAAAGCAACAGGAATAAGAGATGGCTTACGAAACTATGGAGAAATTGTTACGATTAAAGTTCAAGTAAATAGTCAATGTTATCAACCGCCTATCAAAAATCTTGTGGCTCTCCAAGACAAAATTGTCACTGAAAATCAATCTTTCGCGCGAGTCCTGTACACTGTTCAAGAAAAACTACAAAAAAAGCCCTATCTGATCGCGATACGAGCGATCCAAACACACGACTTCATGACAGCAACAGTATCTGAAATTCCTTGGGTAACCCTAAATGAAATCGCTGAAGAAATTGTTAAATCATGCCCAAATGTTTCAAACGTTTGCTACGATGTGACGCCAAAGCCACCAGCAACAATCGAAATGGAGTAAAATAAACCTGTGCACCTTCACAAGCTTCCGTAATTAAAGGTGTGCAAAGTTGATTGTTCGATAGGTGATACAAGGTTTCAGTGAATGGACAAAGACGATTAATATATTAAAAATAACGTATTTTAAAATCTTGAAAGTCTCCGTTGTAGTCTTCCCATGTTATTGTTAAATTCTTCACTCGTGCATGTGAAGACCCGTTTCTACAAGACTCGATCATTTTTTTAACGTCATCTTCTTCTCCTTCGATGAGCACCTCCACTCTCCCGTCTGTGAGGTTCCTGACCCAACCTTTAACATTTCGCCTGTTTGCTTCCTGTCGGGTATATGATCTAAAAAATACTCCCTGGACTAATCCTGAAACAAAAATATGAGCTCTGACCTTCACAATTTGCACCCTTTTAAAAATAAAGATTTTTACCCTTTCTACCACAATCCCTGTTTAAGGCGTAGATATTACCTTCGTAAAAAATTATGCATAATTGTAGAGAGGGAGCATTTAAATATTGAATTTTTTGTTTGAGGGGGATGTAATTGAAGTTGGTGAAAATGAGATTTTTTCGGACAGAATTCAACATGCTTTTTTTGATTAATAAAACTTTGAAACAAGAAGAAGGTGCTTTCTACTTTGATCTTTCATAAATAAAGTGAAGGTTAAGGGTTGCAGTTTGTTTTTTAACTAGTTATATCTTTAGAAATGCGAAAATGAGATTCTTTCCCTGAGCTAATATATTCCCCACCTGCGTCGCGGACGATTGCCGCTATTTTTGCAAAGTTTTCTGAACCTAGGTATCTTCGAAGCTTTATTATAATGAATTTTTCAGTCTCTTCAAATTCCAACATATCTGCTAGATCCGTAGGAAACTCCAATGGAATGCCTTCAATTGGTTGTACTCTTCCTGAGGAGACAACTTCAGAACGACTAGTTGCCTTCAAAGCTTTAGAAACCTCTGCAAGATCTCTCGAGATCATATTCAAAATGTTGAGAAGCTCGTCAATCCGTTGCAACAGCTCTTCCATTCTAATCTCCCTTTCGCTCATAGGAACGCCTCGTGCTACTAATATTTTATAACCCCCTCATTTGTTTTTTCCTTCCTTTGTATCGCAACGTAAAAAAACCATGGTTCTAAATAAATCAGAGGTGTAAAAGTGTTAAAGATTGACGGTGGCCAGAAGAGTGGTAGCGGTACAATCCTACGTATATCTGTTGCCTTAGCGGGTATTCTCAACGAGCCATTACACATATTTAACATTCGTCAAAAACGTAAACAACCGGGATTACGCCCCCAACACCTTGAAGCCGTTATTACGGCAGCAAAACTTTGCGAAGCAGAAATTGAAGGTGCTACAGTGGGTTCTCGTGAACTTGTATTCAATCCTCACCGCATCACGGGTGGAGAGATACAGGCTGACATTGGAACAGCGGGTAGCATTCCTATGTTGTTGTTGACCGTTCTTCCTCTCTGCGCCTTTGCTAAACAGGCGGTACATATTCACATAACTAGGGGAGGTACAGATGTTCGTCATGCACCCACCATAAACTATTTGAAACATGTGCTTCTTCCTGTGCTTAATCGAATGGGTTTGAAAATTTCCCTAAACATCCGTAAATACGGCTACTACCCAAAGGGTATGGGTGAAGTATCTCTAGAGGTTGAACCGTGTCAGAAACTTAGCGCGCTACGTCTTCAGAAGTTTGGAAGTGTTAAAGAGCTTCACGGCATCTCTGTGTGTACCTTCCTAGCGAATCGAAGGGTTGCTGAGCGCCAAGCCAAAGCAGCCGATGAATGTCTTAATCAATTTAAGTATCAAGCGAGAATCAAAGTAGTTAACGATGAGTCTAACCCAATCCAAAAGGGTAGTTCTTTGGTTTTATGGGCAAAAACCAACACAGGCATGCTTCTAGGAGGAGATGCCATAGGGGAACTTCGAAAACCTAGCGAGAAGGTTGGTCAAGAGGCTGCTCAAAACCTCCTTAAGGAGCTTAAAGTTCAAGCTACAGTGGATATACATCTTGCAGACATGTTAATTCCCTATATTGCTTTGGCCGAAGGCAACTCGATTTACCTAGTTCGATCAAGGACCGAACATCTGGAAACTAATATATGGCTTACCCAAAAAATTTTAGGCGTAAAATTTAATGTTACTCGGGTAGGAAAGCTATATTGTATTGAGAAAAAGGGGAGTTAAACCTAGGGCTCAAGTTTATTAAGATATCCGCTGTACACGCCACATAAGATCGTTAAGGAGGTTTATTAGTTGGGGGGCGCTCCTCGCCAAATCAGTGGCTGTTACAATTCCCATAACTTTTTCATTCTTAACTACAGGTAGTTTTTTAATTCGATTTTTCATCATTATTTCAGCGGCTTCTTCAAGAGGAGCATCGTCCCTGATTGTAATGGGGGGAGTTGACATGATCTCCCTAGCCTTAATTATCGCAGGATCTATCCACGGCTCGATGATTTTCCGCATTATATCTCTCTCCGTTATAATGCCCACCGCCCTTCTCCTTTGAACTACAACGACTGAACCGATCTCAAATTTATTCATCTTTTGAATAACTTCAACAAGAGGGGAATCAGGGGTAACCGTTTTCACATTCTTTCATGGCATCCTTCACTAGAATAATTCCCGCTATCTATTCAACAACCTTTACAAACGTTTCTTCCGAAATTAGTAAACTAATCTTTGACACATAAAGATATTTGACAATTTTAAGAACACAACAAATTTATCTAATAAAGACAAGATAAGGTGAAGTAAATAAAAACAAGATGAGGTGCAGTGCTATGGCTGGTGGAGAAAGTATTTTCGACATGTTTTTACTCTTAATAATGTGTTGCTTAGCAATGTCTTTTCTTCGTAGACCTAGGTCTTCAGCAGCAGCAGAAGAAGAACGGATAAAGACTGACGTGTGGTTTGTTTCGTACGAGATTAACAAAGCTTTTGATACCCTCAATGATGAAACAAAGAGTTGGGAACAAAAAGAAAAGGAACAAGAAGAGGAAAAAAAACCCTCGAGATTGGTTTCCGTATTTGTAAAAAGAAAAGAGGAGGAAAGATTCGTTATTGAAGAGGCAATTTCACCACGACTAATTAATGTTGCAGATCCCAGGGAAGGAAAGATTACATTTGAATTAATCGAAGCAGAGGAAGGTGGTACGTTGATTGAAGTAAGTTACAGCCAAAAGGCTAGTGGCCGTATTCAAACACTTAAGGCTCAACTACCAATAAAGGTTCCTTTACAGAATGTGTGCAAATCATGTGGACGACCGGTTCTGTTAGACTTCACTGTCTGCCCATACTGCGGAAAGAAACTAAGTTGATGTTTTTATGAATTCATTTCAATGGTGGAGAATCTTTGCTCACAGACATTGGATAACATTAAGCGTTAATGGCAAAAAAATTAGACTTTGTACCCGTTGTTCAGGTACGGTTGTAGGTTATTTTCTGTTAAAATATGTTTTTTTTCAAGGTTTTAAAATCTTCAATTCTCTAATTATTAACCATCAATTATTTCTCTGTATTCTTTTTGTTTTTCCAACAATATTAGATTGGATAACTCAAACCTGGGATTGGAGAGAAAGTACAAACAATTTAAGATTGGTTACAGGCTTTCTTCTAGGCGTTAGCGCAGCTCTTTTCTCTCAAATACCTCTTCCATACATATTTAGAAGGATTCTTTACACAAGCATTATCATTGGAGTCTTGAGTGTCGGTCTCTTAGGAAGAAGAATCCAAACAGCAAATTAATTCAATTTTTCGTTGCTTTGCATGCAAACACGAAATAAATATTACGCTCGAAAAAAAGGCGGATAAACAAATGCTTGAGAATTTCGTTAAATTTTTTAAAGAATTGGATAGAAGAGTCAAAGTCACCATTGCAGGTATAGGTGTACACAACTGGAGTCAACGCTTATCCAGACAGTATAACCAGCTTTATGCTTATGGTTTAGGTGCAAATCCTGTAGAGTTGGGAATATTAAGTAGCATAGGTGCAGCAGCTAGTTCAATAGTTTCTGTTCCAATGGGTTGGGCTACTGAGAGATATAGCATAAAAAGAGTTTTGCTTTTTGCATTATCTTGCACCGCCATGGTTGCGATTATTTATGCCTTAGCGGGGAACTGGTGGATGCTTATACCCGCTATAATTCTAGGTCGTATTGCCAATATCATGCCACTCACGGATATAATATTAATTAACTATTCAAAAACTAAGCAGAGTAGCACAGTAATGGGTTTCTCACGCACAATTTGGGCTATACCACGCATATTTGCACCGTTAATAGCAGCAGTGATCGTAACTAGCTTTGGAGGGATAAACACACAAGGTATCCGACCATTATATTACCTTCAGTTTGGCATGGTAATATTCGTTCTTCTTTTCATATCGGTTATGTTAAAAACTCAAATCGAGCCAAGAAAAAACAAAGGCAAGTCAGATTCAAAGAGAACGGGGTTTATACAAGATTTTAGAGAATTGTTCACTGGCGAAAAATGGCTTAAGCGATGGATGATATTAAGGACTATCCGGCAGTTTGGCCAGAGATTAGCTATGCCATTTATTTCACTTTGGATGGTAGAGATGAAGAATGCTACCCCTTATATTCTAGGCATAATGGGTACTGTAAGTACAATATTTTCTGTGTTTTTGCCCGTTTTCGCGGGAAGATTAGCTGATAAGATGGGTCGAAAAAAAGCATTCTATATTCTACGTCCCTTCATGTACTTGAGGACCATCGTACTAATACTTGCTCCAAAACCTGAATACCTGATCCTCGCGGGTATTTGTGAAGGAATCGGGCAGGCTAGTAATATTCCATTTCTCACCATGCATTGGGAAATGGTTCCAAAAGAGAAGAGAGGTAGGTGGTTAGGAATAAGAGGCCTCATTGAACTTTCAACGATTCCTGCAACTATTATTGGAGGCATCATGTGGCAACAAGGATTTATGATGGAAGTCCTTCTACTTCCCATTATATTAGAAGCATTAATCGTCATGCCTATGTTATTTACTATCCCTGATACATTGAAAAAAGAAAATCAACAGACAAGCTGAGCTAGGCTTTATACATTTAAACAGGTAAGAATGTTGATAACTTACTAGCTTTTCCGTTAAGTGGTGCCGCGGGCCGGAAACTCACGAACTGAGGTAAACTCATATCGTTTTGAACCGGCGACGCCTCGGTATCCGGTATCTACAACTTCAGCCGAGTGCTCTCCCAAGCTGAGCTACCGCGGCACGTAACCAACACATAGAGTATCATATCTTTAAATTTTTCTTTCTAAAAGAGGTAAGTAAAAAAAAGTTATAGGATACCGAGTTTAATAGCTACATCTGTCGCTTTATATTCTGGGTCCAGCTTCACAAAGGCTTTTTTTTCCCCTCTATGCGTAATTGCAGTATTGACCTTGCTAACCCTCACTTCGTAAAGCTCTTCTACTGCTTTTTTAATGTCCGTTTTAGTAGCTTTCATATTCACGATAAAAACGAGCTTGTTCTGCGTTTCGAGGATTCGACTTGTGGACTCAGTCATAAGCGGATAATATACTATATCATAGGAATCCATGTCCTACTTTCCTCCAAATAGTTTATCTAACTGCTCAATAGCCGAATTCGTCCAAACAGTGAGCCTCCCTGCATGCGTTCCAGGTGCTAGAAGCTCAGCATTTAAGCTATCAATATTAATAATATTTACTCCTGGGACATTACGGGCAGCTTTTACTATGCCTTCATCTTTAGTGACCACAAGTAAGGGTCCAATTGCTCGCTTCCTTCTTCGACCTCTCATCTTGCCCTTACCTGCACGAATCTTTACGCTTTCTTTAACTCTATAAACATCAGACCAAACTCCTAGTTTGATGAATGTCTCCTGAACCTCTTGGGTTCTTTTCAATCCCTGAACCGCATCAACGACAACCAATGGAAAGTCGGGGACATCATCTATTATGTGACCTCGAGATGACACAATTTCTTTTGAAGCGGTGGCAGCTACAGCTGAACGCAGAGCCAGTCGCATTTCTTTCTTTGGAATTTTCTTTTTAATTTTCTTTTCAACTACTGGAGGATGCGTGGGACGACCACCCACCACGCTAGTGGCAAAAGCAGCCCTTCGACCGCCTCCCTTCACTCTGGGAATCCGTGACATTCCGTGGCCTACCCCCATAGATTCTGCCGTCGTTCGCTTACCAGAAAAGATATCTCGACCTTGTGGTTGGAAACGATGAGATTGAATCGCAAGAACAGCCCGTTTTATGACGTCCAGTCTTAATGATGTTTTGAATATGGAAGGAAGACGTATTTTACCCACTACATTCCCATCGAGGTCGAAAATCTTAGCTGAAACCTTTCCCACTATTCATCCCTCTTTTACCCCTGAGGTGACTCAAGGGATAGATAGGTTATTTTGGGTGGAGCATCGGAAACTATTCTTGGAGCACGAGCTGGATACCGAAATCGTATGAGTCGTTTCGTAGGTCCAGGAAGACTTCCATCCAAGAGAATGTAGTTTCCTCTGACAGGACCATACCTTAAAAATCCACCCTTAGGAGAAACCTCTTGTCCATCTGTACCTATCTTCAAGACGCGCTTATTATACTCGGTTCTCTGGAAATACCCCATTTGACCCGCCCTCGGAACGGTATACAAAACCCGAGCGGGATGCCAAGGCCCGATGGACGCAACACCCCTTTTCGTCTTTCGTGATTTTCTAGGTAAGATTCTAACACCCCACCTTTTCACTGGACCCTGAAAACCCTTTCCCTTTGTCACTGAACTAACATCAACAAACTGTCCATCCTTAAAAACATCTGTAACTGAAACGGTCTTACCCAACAATCCTCTTGCATATTCATACTGCTCATTCATGGAACCCCCATCAATCTTGATTTCCACCAAATCTGGCTTCTTCTTCGGAACCCCGGTTTGTCTAGGCTGCGTTGCAACTAAAAGACGAAACTCCACAATTTTTTCAAGGTTTTCCTCCATCTTCTTTAAACCGGGATCAGGATTGAAGTTTTCGGGTAAGATAATAGCACGACCAAGATCTTTAGGAGGATCCTTCATCCAAGCCTCTGTGAACGTTTTTAAACCAATCGGAGTTCTCACGTATGCTCGAAGGGCACACACCCAAATCGGAGGGGTTTCTACGACCGTCGTTGCATGAAGGGTTTCCTTACCGTAATCAGGTGAACCAATTTTATCCTCCAATATGAAAACATGGATCATACCCGCTTTATATCCCATAAACCCTAACATTGTAGGACCAACCTCCACCTCAGGCCAAAAACGTATCCTACCAAACGCTCGAGCAGCTCTTCCCCTAGGCAAAAACGCAAGACTACCACGTTTCGGTGCACTTTTCTTTCGATGACCCATAGGTGCGTCCTTCTCTATTTCGTCTCTTTCAATAAGAGAGTTCAGTTATAAATGTTGCGAATTTCAATTAGATAAAGAAAGATGACTTCTTTTCTAAGTTTATGCTTATATTTTTATATTATCCTAATAACTTCTAACACGAGAACTATTCACTCGAACAGCGAATAATATAAGAATGTTCGAATGTTGGATATTGCCATGAGAAAGTTTGTGGATCTTAACTTAAGACCGTTGATTAGGGACATTGATCAAGTGGAAACAATGGTCAACAAATCTTCAGAGTTAGGATATCATTGTGTAGGTATATCCATTCCCCAAGGTGCTAAAAGAAAAGAGATTCGCATGTTAGAAAAGATATGCAACGACGTCGGTATAGACCTCGCCACCAGAGTAGATCTTTTCCCTAAAACACCGCGGGAATTACTTTCAAATTTGCGTCGCGTTAGAAGGAGATTTGAAGTTGTATCAGTAATATGTGCTTCGAAACCTGTTGCAAGGCAAGCAGCTAAGGACCGTCGAGTTGACCTTTTATTATTCCCCACAGACTCGCGAAAACGATTCTTTGACTTAGCAGAAGCGAAACTTGCATCCGGGGTGTCGGCATCCCTCGAAATAACCACGGAACCCCTCCTCTTGTTGAGGGGAATCTCAAAAATTCGCCTTCTTTCCTGTTTGCGAAGAGAGGCAAAAATTGCTAAAAAGTTTAACGTACCCATCGTGGTTTCCAGCGGAGCAACAACAGAATACCTTCTAAGAACTCCTCAGGATAATGCTGCCCTTACCACACTCTTTGACCTAACACTCCCACGCAGGTTATGCGCCATTTCAGAAAATCCTAAGGCAATAATTGTGCGGAATAGAGGAAAGTTAAGTAAAGATTATGTGGCTCCGAATGTTCGGGTTATAAGGAGAGGAAAACCATGCTCCAGCGTATAAGACGACGTTACCTCGCCCTCAAGATCGTGAGCGAGCAACCAATAAAAAAAAGCGACTTATTAAATTCTGTTTGGAATAAAGTTCACCAATTGTATGGGGAGTATGGCGCAAGTCAAGTGAGCCTTTCACTCATTGAGCATAATCCAGAAGGTAACTACGCCATAATTCGTTGTTCACATAAAGCAGTAGAGATGGTTAGAGCATCTATTGCTACAATAACAAAGATAAATGAAAAAACCGTAACTATCCACATTGTTGGGGTTTCTGGAACATTGAAATCGCTCCGTAAAAAATTTTTAAGTTAAGTTCTAAAATTCTAAATTAAAAAAGATATTTTAAGATAACACCTAGAGGTTATGTAATTTATAAAATTGTTTTTTACACAAAAAATGGGGAATTAAGCTTCAGATTTAGTAGCCGCGTTCTCAAGCGACTCAACACCGGGCAATTTCTCCCCCATTAGGAATGCGATTAGTGCTCCTCCCGCTGTACTAATATATGACATCTTCTCCGCTAGCCCTAATTCTTGCACAACAGCTACGGTGTGACCTCCCCCAATCAAGGAAAATGCTTGCGAGATGGCTATAGCGTCAAAAATTTTTTTTGTTCCGGGCATGAACTCTTTTTTCTCAAAAACACCCATAGGACCGCTAAATACTACAGTTTTTGCACCGCGTATAATCTCACCATATTCTCTGGACGTCTCTGTTCCAATATCGTAAATAGGGTGGGTAGTTGGTAGATTATCAACTGTTAATTCTCGTCTCTTTCCTTCCACTTCACAAGCCACGTCTACAGGCACTTTAATTTTACCGGGGTATGTAGTCATTAACTCTTTTATGCCCGGCACAAGCCCCATAACATTCTCCTTTTCCAGAAGCGCCATATTGGGCTTCCCAAGGTTAAATTCCTTAGCAGCAAGGAACAGGTGACTTATCACACCACCAGTCAATATGTAATCTGCAATATTGTTTTTCAGCACGTATTGAGATATTTTGAGGGAATCGTCAGCCTTTGCACCTCCAAAAATGTATACGCAGGGTTTTTCTGGAACCTCGATAACTTTACTCAAAGCCTTGAGTTCTCTCTCCATTATTCGACCAGCAACGCTAGGAAGCACAGAGGTAAAACCCACTATTGAGGCGTGAGCTCGGTGAGCGGCTGCAAAAGCGTCATTAACAAATACGTCTGCAAGAGTGGCTAAACTCTGAATAAAATCCGATTGTGCATGTTCCTCTGGAGTACCGCTTTTTCTTTCATTTGGATACATGCGAACATTTTCTAAAACGAGGATTTCACCGTTTTTTAAATCTTTAATTGCTTTCTGCGCTTTTTCACCAAAAATGTCATCAACATATTTTACGGGAATATTAATTTTTTTGCTTAGAATTTCAGCATGTTGTTTTAGCGGTATGAAGTCAAGACTTCCAGGTCTGCCTTGGTGTGCTAAAACCACAGTTTTTGCGTTTTTTTTGGATAATTCCTTTATAGTTGCATCTCCATGCATCCGAATCCTTGTGTCATCCAAGATCCTCTTGGTTTGTGGATCTATAGGCGAATTAAAGTCCACTCTAACAAGGACTACCTTTCCTTCAAACGTGAAATCATCCATCGTTAAAAACTTGACCACAATATCACCTACTTTAGCAGATTTATGTTTTAGTTAAGACTTTTACCAGCGAATTTAGTTACATGCCAGCCATTTTACCGATCTTTTCAATCATTTGTACCATCTTAACAGAGTAGCCCCACTCGTTGTCGTACCAAGCAAGCACCTTTACTAAGTTTCCTCCGACAACCGTAGTCGAACGACCATCTATAATTGCCGATGACGGATTGTGGATGAAATCTGATGATACTAAAGGTTCTTCGGTATAATCCAAAATCCCTTTTAATTCCTTTGTGGCAGCAGCCGCTTTTAATGCGGCGTTAACATCATCTCTTGAAACCTCTTTTTCTAATGTAGCTACAAAATCTACTACTGAGACACAGGGTGTAGGAACACGTAAAGCAATGCCGTTCATTCTTCCCTCAAGCTCCGGTACCACCAAGGAAACTGCAACCGCTGCACCAGTGGTTGTAGGTATGATGTTGAGAGCAGCTGCTCTCGCCCGCTCTAATCTGGGGTGTTGAAAGTCGAGAAGCCTTTGATCGTTTGTAT
>JAGLRI010000120.1 GCA_023136395.1 Candidatus Bathyarchaeota archaeon
TAAGCAATACCCAATATGGTGAAAATGGACCAAAGCCCCACCATCAAGAAATTCCCATACACGATGGATGTCACTCCAGCTACACCTAACCCTGAGGCCATGAGACCCCAAGAGTACCGCTTGGCGTGTTCAAGAGTTATTCGACCTGAAGGTATGGGTCTATTTGGCTTGTTAATGGCGTCCGCGTCCGTATCGAAGCAAGCGTTCAAGGCGTATATACCGTTTCCAGTTAGGGCTGCAGCAGCCAATACCGCTATAAAAAGAGGTACATCAATACCCGGTCTAAGGTAGCCAGCATAAAAACCCCCACTTAAAACGAGTAAAATCAATAGTCCCCAGCCTGCAACAGCATTGGGACCCCCAATCAGTATATGATCCTTAATCGAACCTAAAATGCGCATATCTTTCTCACCTTTTCCTTTTTTAATCAAATCGGTAATGCCGATGGAAATTGAATTTACAAAAGTTGTTTATAATTATTATTAATTATTAATCAGTATTACTAACAAGTATTACTGACGATTATTACTAACAATTGTTATAGATAATCCTTTATGCTGTTAGTCACCATGCATGCGTTTTCTTGTGTATCTTTAATCTCATACTAAATTTGACAAAAGCGCCGTTTTGTTAGATTTAATATTCAAAACAGATGAGCTTACTTCTAAACGAGCTTGCATTGGATTGAAAAGATTCTCTTTAGAGGGCTCGAATTATGGTTTCCGTATCATGCTGTTCTCACTGAGAAGTTTGGTGTTACAGGAAGCTGAAGGTTGGGACGTTCTATCGTAGGTTTAGCTAGCTAGAAGTTAACAAAAATTTGTAATAGACTGCTAGTTCATAATTGTTTTTCTGTATATTGACGAAACTATCTATATAAAAAATGAGGGGAGGTGTATCCAACTGAAGAGATACCTCTTTTCACGTAGAGGTATCGGTTTTATTACTCTGGTATTTATTCTGTTAGTGGCTTCACTTCAACTGAAAATATCCGCTGATTCTTCAGGGATTACCACTGAACAGGTTTGGTTGACCACTACTGATGGGACTCAATTGAATGCTAAAATCTACAAGCCTAACTCTCAATCAGGTCATGTACCCGGCATTGTGGTTTGTCACGGACTTGCAGCGTGTCACCAGATGATGCAGAGTTTTTTTAGTGTAGAATTCGCAAAGAGAGGGTTCTACGTTGTCGCTATTGATCTGAGGGGACACGGCGATAGCGGAGGAGGGATCGAGATATCTTTTGACGTCCTTTTCGGGAGGTATCCACATGTGGACGATATGTCCACATACACGTTCTTCAATGTGGCAGGGGTAGATGTTGATGTGAGGGCGGGCGTGGACTATCTTCTTAGTAGAATCGAGGTAGACCCCAACAAGATTGCCATTCTGGGTCATAGTTTGGGTGGAGCCGCGGTGTTCATGGAGGGTTATTCTGATCCGAGAGTGAAGACGGTTGTGGCAATTGCCCCGGTGATTTCACCTCGAAACGGAATGAATTTGACGTCTCCTCCTAACCTTTTGCTGGCTGTAGGTGGGAGGGATGGTATCGCAAGAATTGCAGATGTTGTTGGGTTGCTTAGCAAGACTACGGGGGGAGGTGAGGAGGTTGGTAAGTTGTATGGCAACTTCTCTGAAGGCACCGCCCGAAAGATGATCGTGTCCGACGGGGTAGATCATGCGGGAGAGATGTTTGACGCATTTATAGCGGAAGAATCTATCATTTGGGTCGAAGCATCCCTTAGCATCGAGTCCATCTTGCCGATCTCAATCTCGTCTTGGCGTAGTCTTTTTGTCCCTCTATTTGTGATTACCTCGTTGCTTTCTGTCTTCCCCGCTATACTGGTTGTAAAGGAATTGGGAGGAATAATAAGAAACGGCAAACCCCCTGAGAAAACCCGACCGACACGAATGAGCGTGAAGAAGCTGGTGTTTATCTATTGGGGAGCTTGGGGATGTAGCGTGCTTGTTGGGATGCCACTTCAAATAATGGGTCTGTTCAATTGGATTCCACTAGTTTTTGCAGACATTCTTTTAAGTGCATTTGTAACCGCTTCCCTCATATTCTTATTAGCCCTCATCGTTTCGAGACGAAGCGATGAAAAACTCTCCTTGAGCATGCATAAGGTAACAACGAATGCATCTCTTGGAGTGCTAGGGTTCCTGATTGTGTTTATAACTATGAATTTGGTCTTCACCAAGAATTTTCTTGACCTTCTCCCAACAACCCGAGAATTTCCATTGATGATCGTGTCATTCTTTATATTACTTCCCTTAACGTTCTTAGAGGAGTTATGGCTACGCAACCTCCAACTTAGATTTCAGAAGCCTTGGTTGAAAATAGGGGTTCCTGTTCTCCTGTATTTATCCACGAAAATGTTACCGTTAGCATCCGTATCGTTCATCTTCGGGAACCTCGTCTTGCTTACATCAAGTTTAGTGTTCATTCCTGTCCTCCTAACGTCTTTGTTGTTCAATGAGAACGATAGCATCATTGGTGGAGCCGTCTTCAATGCACTCTTATTCGCATGGTTAATTGCCGTAGTCTTGCCATTTGGGACATATTTATAGATAATTCCTAACCTTGTCTAGCTAGCAAAACTCCTACCTTGCTCATTTACGGTGATAAAGAGGTTATGTATGAAGCCGATTGAGCGATCAAACGAGCCAGAGAGTTGGTGGAAAATATCCAGACAGCAGTCATCCCTAACGCCAGCCACATGGTGCACTTCGAACAGCCAGTGCTGGTCACTTTCCATATACTTAATTTTCTCTCAGAGCTATCTAGCTAACGTACTATTTTTTTTCTTCTTACTGTGGACCCACTGAGGAGTCACTAGATGTATTAACATCGACCTCTGTGGGAGTCCCGACGTATTTAAGGTGTGAACCTCCGCTTAAGTCACCATCTAATATGCCGTCAAGGTTTATTGTTGCATGGCTTCCACCACTTAGGTTGACAGTTGCATCATGAACAGTGAACTCCGAGAGATTCAAATGGCTTCCTCCCGAGCCGCTGATGGTTAAGTCATTGGCTGCACCATCCAGTTCAATCACGTGACTTCCACCAGAGAGGGTAAATTGGGCATATTCACTAGTCGTAAAATCGCCGCTGAGGTGGCTGCCCCCTGATAGGTCAAGAACAAATTCTTGGGTGGAAGTAAATCCTCCAACAACACCATGTGTTCCCCCTGAAAACCGTGCCTCATTAAGCTCGGGCATAGTGATTTCGGCTCTCAAGGTTACATCTCGATAACTGTAGCCCAATTTGAGACCCATTCTTAATGTATCTCCCGTTTTAGAAACCTCGATGTAATCGAACATGTTGTCGTCTGCTATTATATTGATGCTGAATGAATCTGACTGGTTAATTTCAACCTCAAAGCCCCATCCCACTTGAACAATCGTAAAATCGGTGAACTCCTTCTTTTCGGTATCAAACGTTCCAGAACCGACTATCTGACCGAGTGGTTTCCAGTACCCAAGTAAGACTACTGTTACCACTACCACAGCTACTGATGCTACGACAATAATAATTATCAAAGCAATGACCAGAGTGCTTATGCCGCGTGTGTTTGTTTTTAACTTCTTTCTGTTCATACCGCATCTCTCGTCATATATCCTGCTTCAGTTTTTATGGCTTATGGGAGAAACTACGACTTACCATATATGCATGCTCTAGTTTTTTTATGCGCATGCAAAAAGATAATCTATTAAAAATGCATGCATCGATTTCTAATATTAAAGATTGATGGATAACTTTTTCATATTCTTTAAAAGAAATCCCAACCTTTAATCTAATTTACTGTCGGCATTACCGATATGAAAAATAGTTGAAAAGGGAGTGGAAAGGGATATGAGTGTGTTTGGTTCGATTAAGGATCACATTTTGATTGGAGGTCCCAATGCTGTTGCAGGTTGGGGACTATTGATTTTGCTTGTTTTCAGTGGAGGGTTTTATGGTGGTTACCTTATACCGGGTATTGATTTGCCTCTTTTTGTATTGGTGTTGGCTGCTGCAGCCCTCACTGGGAATGGCATATACGCCTTGAACGCTTACTTCGATAGGGAAGCAGATGCCATTAACAAACCGAATAGGCCCATACCTTCAGGTCGGATGACTCCTGAACACGCTAAGCGATACTCTTGGGCTCTCATGATCTCAGGGTTAGCTGTATCGGTGGTGACCTCCATTGTGTATGGAAAATATCTTATGATTGGGCTTTGGTCCATTTTCACCATAT
>JAGLRI010000121.1 GCA_023136395.1 Candidatus Bathyarchaeota archaeon
GTTTGGGAAGAGTTTTTCCAAAGGAATCCTCCCGCGAGGACAGTGACCATAGTTGAGGAGTTGTTGGGTGCTAAAGGTTGTAGAGTTATGGTTGAAGCAATCGCAGTAATCCCAGATCGTGGTGTTAAAAAGGAAGTTATAGTGTCAAAGCTTCCTAAGCCGTACGAAAATTTTAGTTTGGCTGTTAAAGCTGGAAACATAATATTCACATCGGGGTTAGTTGCAAGTGATTGGAAAACTGGGATTCTACCTCAAGCTAAAATTAACCCTGAATTCCCATGGTTTGAATCTGAAATTAAGTCACAAGTTGATTGTGCCTTGGAAATGCTGAAAACTTTAATGGAGGAAGCTGGATGTTCTATGAGAAGCGTGGCTAAATGCTTCATGTATCTTGTAGACTTGACAGATTACCACGCATTTACAGAAATGTTACCAAAATATTTCCCCGAACCCGCCGCTAGAACAGTTTTTGAGGTTAGCAATTTAATTGGTCCAACTGGTGCAAGATTCGAGATAGAAGCAATAGCAGCTGCGGAATAGACGGTTTAACGAAAGATGAATCAAAAACTGAGGTGAAAAAAGTGGTTTTCGGGAATCAAGCATACAATATTGGTCGGTAGCAGAAAGCACGCATTTAGCGTATTAAGATATTCATTAAGTTGGTTAGGTAGTAATTTTGTCCGGAAAAATTGAGTTAAACATGAATTTATAATTAATGTTATCATAGTTTTTTTTCATGTTTTTTTAAAAAAGAAATGAGTAAAAATAGAAGTAACATATACAAAGATGTTCTCCACATGTTAGAATTCATTAAATCTTAAAGTTACAATTTCTTATTAGAGGTATTTATTTTGTCCAAGTTTGCTAAGAGCTGGGAAAGAAAGAATGAGCCTTCATTAAGCACAAAGATAAAGGATACTATTCGTCCTCCAGGTCCAATAAAAGGACGCCTTAGCCGCGTTATTAAACGAGTTGAATTACAAATTCAAAGGTTAGGTCAAGCATCTGAACGTTTATCGGAAAGAGATAAAAAAATCTTCGATCGGGTAGTTAATTCCTACATGAAACATGACCAGCCACGTGCTAACATTTTTGCCAGCGAGCTTGCAGAAATTCGTAAAATGGGGAAGATAGCGCTACACGCAAGAATGGCGTTGGAACAAATTGTCCTTAGGCTAGGGACTATAACAGAACTTGGTGATATAGCAGTTACGCTTACTCCTCTGGTTGGTGTGATACAAGGCATCAGAGGCGGTATGTCTGCAGTCTCTCCTCAAGTTGAAAGAGAGCTTGGAGATATTGGTAATTTATTAGGTGGGATAATTCAAGACGCAGGGCAAGTAGCAGGAATAACCTTAGACTTTGAAATGATTGATGAAGACTCTAAGAAAATCTTAAATGAGGCATCCGTAATCGCGGAGCAAAGGATGAAACAGAATTTCCCCAATTTACCTAACCTTGTGACACAAAGTGGGGAAGAAACCCCAGACTCTGTTTAATTAGTACACACTCTTAAAGGATTCATACTATGCATTCAAGATGAGTAGTTGAACTAATTCCTCTCCTAAATAGCACAATGCAATTCTGCATCGTAGTAAACAGTAGATCTATGCAAGCTAGCTAGCTATTTTTTATGGTAGATATTTTTACTTTAGGTCTTTGCCACAATTATAACAGAATTTAGCGTCAGTCGGATTCCTTTCTTCGCAATTTTTACAGACGAGTTGCTTTTTCTTTTTTGATTCTTGAATTTTTTCTTTGGCTGTTTTGAAGGCTTTTTCCATTTCCATACCAGCTATCGAGAACGCCTTCTCTATTTCTTGTCCCATTTTATAAACAGACTCTTTCAACTCCTCCATCCATGGGGCAGAAACGCCAGCTTCCACGCCTTTTCTAATTCTAACACCGCAAGTATGACAGAAGTATGCGTTACTCGGAAGTTCTTCACCGCACTTGGAACAAAACACCACAAATATCACCTAAATCAAAAAAACCGTGAGGACAATATAAATGTGTATCATCCCATAAGGACGTGTTAGATATTAAATTGCGTCCATTATATCTCGTGAGATCGTCGTTTGTAAAGTCCAAGTATTTCCCCTTTGGTGAGAATATGCCATTCAATTACACGCGTGCAGAAGATAAATGGAATGTAGTTGTTAAAAGACTCACTTTATTGAGGGAAAACGAAGCTAAAAACTTCTAATTTTATGATATATTTTATAAAGACTATTGTTTATAATATATTATTTAGAAATTAAAGTTAAGAGGGAGAAAAAATGATTCGCAAGGGCGAATGGAAAAAGTACGGAGCCTTGTTGTACATCATTCTGATATCGTTTGTTGTTTTATCATCCATTTCACTTGTGACGGCTGGACCTCCACCTGGAGGAGGGGGCCCACCACCACCGCCATATAAGACATCTACAACCATATACTTAGCTATTGGCGCGGCTGCAGCAATTGCCATAATCGCAGCGGTGTATGTCTATATCTCTCCATCCACCACCCGTCAAGTCTCTCCACCACCCAAGAAATAATAAAGCTAGCACTTACTTTCCAGAACCTAATCTCCCCCCTCTTTTTATTATCTTTATAAGTTAGATCGTTCTATCGCGACAACATGCATACATTATGGCACTTTTCACTTACACCGAAAATAATGAATGGACTCAAGTTTAAAGGTTTAAAAAATCTAGTGTAAGAACGAGTGTCAATGCTTCACGATACATATTTGTAAGTTAAATTGTCCAGTAAGAATAAAACTTCAAGTCTTTTCTTTTTAATTTGGATTTTACAAAGTTTATAATATCTTCGTCTCTGATGAAGAGATTATCTCTTTTATCTCTATGTAGAGGTATACCGGTTTTTCTTAAGCGATCTTTAGCAGCAGTATCGATAAAAACGTATTGTATTCCTTCGGTTGGCAGGATAAGTCTGAGACCTGTGAGATTTCTTGCAGGAACCCCTTGTTCGATATTATAAGCGATGCCTTGTGGATTATGTTTAATGATTAACTGTTTAAACTCTTCCCAAGATTTAACTCTAACAACCTTCCCGCTCAAAATAATCACCTTTTTATTTTGATGATGTTTCGTAAAAGTATGTGGAAAATTTCGAGTTCCTCATTTATATATTAAATTATTCTCTTTTAGGTATCCGCTCTTAATAACCAATTCATCAACAATCTTATTCATAAATAGATTTACATTTTCATGCGTTCTCTCACCAAAGTTAGAAGCTACTTCAAGTAATTTGAAGAGACGTTTAGACAAGCCAGAAGGTAAATAGCTCATATTTTTTACGATGGATTCAGAAACTTCGTTATTGTATCTTTCATCTTTTAATAAGGGTGCAGCGCAGCAAGCTGTTTTAAGAAGGGAGACTAAAACAAGAAATCTAGCGGTCTCATTTTTAATTAGTTTCCACGTTTCAAGTTCTTCTTTCGATGGTTCTAAGAAGTACTTAGTATAAGATACCTGATCTTTTACATATCCTCTTTCGTATAGAAGGCGTGTGACTTCGTAATCTTTTACGGCGATAGAAACTAAATAGAGAAGATCTATCGTTATCCGTCTTGAAAAAATACCTTCCCTTTCAAGGTTAAAGAGTATAACGGGTATAGGAAACGAATAGAATTCTAAAGAGCCATGAAGGACGGAGTGGGCTACTTCATGATGTAAACCACCTATTCTAACTAACTTGGGTAATGTCAATGATTTATCATAAGCCACCATTATTCGAGGTGTTCCTTGCCAAGCATCGTGGACTGCAAAGAAGGAAATCTCGAAAGCAGATATTTCAACACGAAGTTTCTTCTTCTCTTCATTTAGAAAGGCATTCATTTTTGAAGATTTGTCAAAAAGGTAGAGATCAACGATCTTTACTGTGTGAGAAGTAATGTTGTTATAGCAATCATTCATGATTTCCAATACGTTCTTGACAAAACTATCCTTAACATTAAAGTTATGTTCAACAATCTTTACTATTCGTTATTCCCCCTTAATCTTATTCTCTAGTACGTTCTCAGTAGACAATTGAAATGCATCAATGCTACTTTGAATAAAAATGTCTTTTACCTTTCATAAATGTTCAAGTTTTCAATTTTCTCTTTCCTTTTTTTATAATTAGGAGTTACTTGAGATGTCTGCTCATATCTTCAAAATAGATGCTTTTTGCTTTTAAGTATCAACTCAAAAGTTACCTTAGATTTCTAATTTATAAATTTATAAGCTGCCTTATAG
>JAGLRI010000122.1 GCA_023136395.1 Candidatus Bathyarchaeota archaeon
ACGAAGCACAGAGTAGATCCCGACCCAACGAAGAAAAACGTCCAAGACTTTGCTTTATGGAAGAAACGAGGGCCAAAAAAGGTAGGATGGGATTCGCCTTGGGGAAGAGGACGACCCGGCTGGCACATAGAAGACACAGCTATCACAACTCATTACTTAGGTCCGCAGTATGATATCCACGGCGGCGCAATTGAACTCATGTTCCCTCATCACGAAGCTGAGATCGCTCAAGCTGAAGCAGCTACTGGGAAAAAGCCTCTTGTGAAATATTGGGTACACACGGGAGTGCTCAAAATTAACGGAAAGAAAATGTCCAAGTCTTTAGGTAATTTTATCACAATTAAAGATGCCTTGAAAACATATGACTCAGAGATTCTACGGTTTTTTTTTGCCTCTACACATTATAGAAGTACCAAAGATTTCCGCGAAAAAAGTCTAGAACAAGCTAAAAAGAATCTTCAAACGCTATATACTGCCTTAGATAAGATCCGGATGTTAACACATAAAGAAGGAGATGAAGCGGATGAATTTGAGATGGAGAATGTACTAATAGAAACTCGCGCTAGATTTATTGAGGCGATGGACAACGATTTCAACTCTCCCTCCGCTATCAAGATATTATTTGATTTGGCCAAAGAAGTGAATAAATTTGCTGACACCCATAAATCAATAAGTAACAAACTACTTGAAACCATTCTTAAAACCTTCAAAGAATTAGGAGAAATCTTTAACATACTCCAAAAAGAAGAACAAGCGATAGACACGGGAACTCTAGAAAACATTGTGAATTTAATTATTGAATTAAGGGACAAGTTTAGAGAAAGTAAAAATTGGGAAACCTCAGATATGCTTAGATCAAAATTGAAGGAAGCTGGTATAACTATTGAGGACTCGGAAAAAGGAACTATTTGGAAGAGAACAGAGTAATGCATGTATTTAACTAACTAAATCTCATTCATCCTTTTTTCAAAATAAATTCATTTTTCAGTTAGAACTTGGATGTAACATTAGAGGTTTAAATTTAAACTTTTTTAGTACACTTCAGGCATAATCTATTTCTCGATTTTATGTCTTGAATGAATAGTTTCTGGCATCCTCCCCTATCAGTCAAACAGAGAAAAACTCCTCGCCTCTTCTCATCCTCGTTCTGCGGGTAAATTGTCCAATATATCTCTTTTATGCCCGTGGTGGGGCTTATTTCCCTTATCTCAGCTAATGCGATGTCTCCTAACTCCCAACCATATCTAGTGGCTGGACGAATGTCGCGACTGTTTACGATCTCTTCTCTGAATTGGGAAGAGAGAAAATTTTTAAACCATTCAATGTCTGGGTTAGCACTGAAGTAGACAACGCGTGACACATATCCGTCTGGGCAAACATATGCCCCAACTACACCATCCAAGCCTGACCAAAGTTCTACAAAAGAGGTAGATTTTTCACAGTGTTTACGACATCGTCCTTTAAAGGTTAGATATCTTACTATAATCCACTTTAACAGATTACTATCAGTATTGTTTTGTTTATGTATGAGCTTGTGATAGTAATTACTAGAAAAGAAGTTTTTCCAGCAAGTTTGAGTCATAGAGACCGCTTCTGAAAAACCAGTGAACACATGGTTAACCCTTCCGTCGGCATACTCTATAAAGACTTGAGGAATTAGATAGTCCTCTGACCAATCACCATGCTTTTCAACAAGTCTATCAGCAACCTTCAACTGCTCAGGGATATCTATGTCTAGGACACGAAGTGGAACACCTAAATCCTTTGCTATCCTATTGGTATTATCCAGCGAGGGGGGAACGCAATGGGGACACCCTTTGGCTAGAACTATACTTATACGTTTAATGGAGCTCAATAAAATTTCACCATAATTGAGTATTGCCTTAATACCTTGTTGGAAGATGCCTTTAAATAAACTAATGTTTATCCTTCAACTTGAAATTGGATTGTAATGAGGGGATTGAAATTTGAATATGTGGCGGGATATTCCTTCAGGTGATGAGCCTCCCGAGGTACTTAACATTGTTGTAGAAGTTATCAGTAAGTCGAGAGATAAATACGAGTATCATCGTGAATGGGAAGCCTTCACGTTAGATAGAGTTCTCCACTCATCTGTAGTCTTCCCTGTCGAGTATGGGTTTATACCTCAAACATGGTTTAAAGATAATGATCCTTTAGATATTATGATTCTCTCTTATGAACCGCTTGAGGTTGGATGTATAGTTAAAGCGAGACCTATTGGCGTTCTCATCTTGGAAGATGAGGAAGGTGAGGACCCGAAGATCTTGTCTGTGCCATTAAATGATCCTAGATTTAAGGGATACAAGAATATCTCAGATGTCCATCCTCACCGTTTAAGAGAGATACAGGAGTTCTTTGAAACATACAAACGATTGGAACCTAATAAATGGGTGAAATTTAAAGTTTGGAAAGAAGCTGAAGAAGCTAAAAGAATAATCAACCTCTCGATTAACTTATACAAAGAAAAATTCGTGAATAAAAAGTAGCTTTCATCAAATCTTTCGATGAAAAAAAGTAAAGATAATAGAATAGATTAATTTTTATCTTTGTTTGTGTTATTTTTTTTTGCCGGATGACGAAAAGGCATTAGGTTGACCCTGTAGTATGAAATCTCAGAGTTACTCTGACGGCAAGGCGTATACTTGTATTATAAAAATCATGTATTCATTTTCTCAATATCGTTGAACTTTAATTATGTGTTGTTATGGACTAAGTGCATGCGAAAAAATGATTGATGTCAGAACTTGACACCACCTTTTAAAATGATAAGGCAAACGACATATATGGCGAATGCGACCTTGAAGATTGTAATTAATCCAAAGGCTTCACCTATCTGTGCCGCAATGATAGGTGCCACCGCACCCATTATACTCCCTGGAAGGAAGAAAAGACTGTATCCGAGACCTCGCCTTTGACTAGGCGCTAGTTTTGCCATTATTGCGGCGTTAGCTGCCATTCCAAGAAAGTTGAAGAAGCCATATAAAATGTAAAAAGTCACGAAGACCAAGAGCTCGGGGCTGATCAAAGCTAGACCAAAAGATATGTAAGCAAGGGAGAAAGCCGTCATTAACCATTTCTTCACACCGAATTTTGAGGCTAGAAAGCCTCCAATAGGTGCTGCCACAATCCCCATTAGGGTGTTGCTTCCATAGATTAAGCTGGATAGAACCTCATTCAATCCTTTCATATCAACTAAATAAATGGGAAGGAAAGCGTTGATCATCTGCCAAGCCATCATTCTGAAGGCAACAAAAATAAGGAAGATCGTGAGGTTACGTGTGAATAAGGAATCGTTGCCTTTCGTTTCTCCTTTTGAGTTTTTTTCTTCTCTCACATATTCCGTAGTTTCTGGGCGTATCAATACGATGGCTACAAGACCGAGAAGTAAAGGTAAGAACCAGAATGAGTAGATCTGTCGCCACCTAAAAGCAAAAACTCCCATAAGGATGCTAACAGATATTGGACCAATAGCTAGACCAAAGGTTCCTCCAGCACCGTGGATTCCTAGAGCTTTTGGACGATCCTTGATCCTAAAGAGGCGAGTGGTAAAGCTATAACTTGCAGGATGGTACATGGTTACGTTTATGTAAATAAGGCTAATTGCTAAGATGAGCATTAAGGGATCAAGAGTTAGGCTAGCTATGAGGGTGCCTAATGTGGTAACGAAGAGGCTGATGATAATCATCTTCCTCGAACCGAAGCGGTCAGTGAAAATACCCATTGGTATATACAGAATGGCTTGGCATAGCGGTGGGATAGCAGCGATTATGCCTAATTGCTGAAGAGTAAGGTTGAACTCGGTTCTAATAATCGGAAAAAGGGCTAGATGAATTCGTTGTAAGACATGGGCTAGAGTATGAGTAAACGCCATAGCGATGAGGCTATATTTGAGAATGAATGAAGCTCTATCCTTTTTATCTTTCACCCTTTCTCACCTCAAGTACTAACTTAAAACATTAATCAATTCCTATACTGTTTTCCTGTTTTTTAATAAACATTCAGTCATTTTTTATCTTCTTTTTAAAGACACGTTTCTAAAACCTTAACATTTAAGAAAAAACGCGCACATAAAGGCATTTCAAATTGGAGTTGATGGAGATTCATTTAATCAGATATTTTTCTAATCATGTAGAGTTACATGAGCAAAGATATTTAAGTTGGTTTTTGAGAATCTCAACGTTGGAGAGAAATAAATGGGTGTTATAGATCCTTCAAAAAT
>JAGLRI010000123.1 GCA_023136395.1 Candidatus Bathyarchaeota archaeon
TGGGAATAGGATCGAACATAACCATAACAGAATTAGTAAATGTCACAAATACCGATGCAAGCGGTCACACCGTGCCAGTAACTGTCGTAACGGAAGACTTCGGCTCGGAGTTGAAAATCTTGTTACTATACCTTGTAGCACCAAACGCCACGGAGACATTGATAACCAAGTTAGACGACTCAGGTGCAGTCGATACAGAGAATATATCTGTTAATATCCCAGCAGGCGAGGAATGGGCCATCAAGTTAGTTGGATGTTATGACGGAGGAACAGCAGGTTCCCAAAGCAACACAATGAATTTGAACATCAAAGTGGAAGGATAATCCCCTTCCATCTAAAATAATAGTGTTCACCTTAGTTTTTTCCATTTTCATACTAATGAAAAAATTGGCTAAGATCAATTTATTATCATCTTGATCAGGTTTTCATAGATTATCGAGTTGCCTTTTACCGCTTCCAATTTAATGTAGAGGATGGAAGTTCCAAAATTAGATTCCTCCGCATATAAGGCTATGCGGCTTTCTCCAAACGCTGTTAGATTGTACCAATCACCTGTGGATGAGATTAATGAACCGTCGATGATCTCTATCTGAACACTTGTAGTAGAGTCGTGAAACCATACTGTGCAATTAGTCAGTCTCTCAATATTGGTGGAGTCGTAGAGGTTTAAACTGATATTCTGATGGTAGTTCTTTTGTGATACTACTGACAGCACATAATCATACGTCGAACCATTTGTCCAAACGTGCAACAATGTTACATCTATATTCCAGCTATCTTTATTGACATCGCTGCTTTCGTTACTCCCCTTGAATCTTAACGTAAAGTCTGTACTCGCCAATAAATCCGAGACAGAAAAATTGTTCCACTGGTTTGACTGGAGATCAGAAGTCACTATTTCCCAGCCGGATCCATTCCAAGCATCTACTTTTAGGTTTTCTGAGCCTAATGTTCCAGTGCGAAAACATAGGTATTCATTCGTTTTATTATAGTTAACATTCGTCCACTGAACCTCCAGATCGAGTTCGTAGTTTGAGGCGTAATAGATAGTAAGTCTTGCGCTGTCAACTTCATACAGGCCAGCAGCAGAAGTTGTTTTGAAATATATTTTTGCTCCGTCAATTTTTGTCCAAGTGGACAGTGTTGTTGTTGCCGTCCAGTTTAACCAACCCCATGCCATAGGTGTGATTTGAGTGCCTAAAGATGTCCATGATAAGCCATCCCAAACAAAAAGTTCAAGGTCTCGGTTAGGTGAGCTTTGTCTCACATAAAGCTGAACCGTAACGCTTGTAATGTCTTCTGTAGACCTTCCTGAATCTTCGAAACCGAAGTCTCCTATAACCATTTTGTTTCCAGATACATTAACATAATTTGAGCTGTAATCGTTAGCGTTGAGGTATGGATTTGTTCCAATCCTCATCCAGTCTGTCCTTGTCTCATCATCCGTGTCGACATATAACAACAGTGAACCACCATCCGTTTCCCCCTCAATTAATGTGTCATTTATCAGATCGGGCCCATATTGTTGAGCTGAGAAATTGCCATGTGTTCCTTTGTCCGCAGAAGAGTCCACGTCGGATACATCGTTATCACCGTAATCTTGTATGCTCATTATCGCTGTTGCTGTAATATTTGCAGTAGTGCCGTTAGCACCTATGTTTGTGATTGCGGAAGTTCCATTTTCGAGCACAACAGCTAAGCTCGGTAATAGTGTCCCCTCATTCTTTAAAGAATGGCTTGTGTACGCATATACTCTGTTGGGAGAGAATACTAGAAGCAAAAATAATAGAGAAAAAACGAGCTTTTTATACACTATTCTCCCCCTCATAACCTAATTCTCGAGACTTTATTTTAGACTCTAGTCTATCCTATTTGGTATAGATTCTGCGCAGTAATTGGGCATTAGGCAGTTGCCTACATATTAAGGATATGAATCTTAGGTCTGAGCCTCGTATCGTCCATTTTTACATCTACATACCTCTATTAGCCCTCAAAAATCGTTTTCTATCTCTTGAGGTGGTGGGTAATTCCGTTAAAAAAAGGGTTTTTTTAAAATAGATGGTCTATATAGGAGGTTATATGTCGCTGGTTACAGATAATGTATTAAAATTGCCGTGTGGAAAAAACAAGAAGCTTAAGGTTCTTGTGAAGAAGATAAGTGGCGACAAAAGGTTACAGACCTATTGGAAATGCGCCAACATTATGGCGATAGATCGTATGGGGTACACCGATCATGGACCAATACACGTTAAGATAGTCGCTAACTCGGCTCTGAAGATTCTGCGGATTTTGATTGAGAATGGGATCGCACCGAACATCGTTAAAGAGTATGGCATGACTAATGAGGACGCTGAGGTTATTGTTGTTCTTGCTTCAATACTCCATGATCTTGGAATGGCGGTTGTAAGAGAAAATCATGAGGAGTATAGTATCGTACTCTCTCTAGGATTTCTTGAAAGCTATCTTGACACAATTTATGATGAAGAAAAAGCGACTATTTTATCCTCTGAGGTACTTCATGCTCTCTCTACCCATCACCATCAAAGGAAACCTCTTACGATAGAGGCTGGAGTTGTCAGAGTAGCTGATGCATTAGACATGGAGCAAGGTAGAGCAAGAATTCCTTTTCAAGCTGGAAAAATTGATGTTCACTCAGTATCTGCCTTATCCATTAAACGAGTCAAAATCGAGGAAGGTGGTAAGAAACCTGTAACCATAAGGATATGGATGACTGGTTCCGCTGGTATATTTCAGATTGATCAGCTGTTGAGAAACAGAATCAAAAACTCAGGTTTGGAAGATTACATACATGTCACCGCACTGATATCTGGGGACAAGGAAACTACAGTGATTGAAAAATTCGAGATTTGATTCAATATGTCTTTTAATCATCGATCTTTGAAATATTATGAAATTCTGAAGTTTTATTAAGAGGTTTGCATCATTTAATGCATTAATTCAAGGCGGGAATCAGTGGTTAATACTCCAGAAACTGCAGTATCATATTTCGAAATACTTGATATGGTCAAGTCAGAGTTTCAGTTGAAGGATTCCTATTTAAGGGATGGGATACCAACCTTCATAATCATTTATGGTCCTAATATTGAGGAAAAGATGAATCGACTGCGTATCATGCTTCATGAACGCGGTTTGGATATAGTTCTCCAGAAGAGAAACGGCGAACTCATCCTAATAGATGGAGCACTCAGGCCCGCTGTTCGTCCTACAAGCATCTTCTCAAGTGTAACTCTCCCCATTATCCTTTTTATCGCGACAGTTATTTCCGTAAGCATATCCGGTTACTTGGAGGTAAGAAGCTACATCACACTTCTTGAGTTTTTGGGAAAGCCAACTCCCTCCATATTGGGATTAACTGTACTGTTTACAATATCTGTAATGGGTGTTCTCGGACTCCACGAACTAGGACATATGATTGCATGTAGAATACACCACAACAAAGCCTCTCTCCCACTTTTCATACCCGGAATTCCAGGTGTCACAGCAATCGGAACCTTTGGCGCTGTAATTCGTCAGGAGAGTCCACGGAACCGTAATCAACTATTCGACATAGGATTAGCTGGTCCTCTGCTTGGTTTTATAGCCGCCATTATAGTGTCATACTTCGGGTATTCCTGGTCCGTACCCGTCACACAATTGGAATACTTACGTGTAGTCAGCGTTATGGGAGAGGGACAAAGCTTTCTTCTCCCAACAATATTCATGGTCTTAGGTCGGTACATATTGCCGCACGCGGCGAACAGTGTTACCTTCTTCTTCCACCCCATCGCTTGGGCAGGTTGGGTTGGCACTCTCATAACCTTCCTTAACGCTTTCCCTATAGGTCAGCTTGACGGAGGACACATATCCCGAGCCATACTAGGTCGAAAATGGCACCGACTCCTTTCCTACATAATGATCGGGATAATGGTGCTAGTTGGTTGGTGGCCAATGGCCATGCTCGCTCTCTTCCTAGTACGAACCACCCATCCAGGCCCTTTGGATGACGTAACGAAAGTAACTACGAGCCGAAAGATTGTTGGCATCTTATTTACTCTACTCTTCATAGCTTGCTTCACCTTCGCTCCTGGAAGCCCATTGCTTACGCTAATTCCCTGGTAGTACTCTAGTACTTATGCCATCGTAAAGACAATTGCACAAATGAATCTCTAACCAACGATATGATCGAAC
>JAGLRI010000124.1 GCA_023136395.1 Candidatus Bathyarchaeota archaeon
ACTAAAAAATACGGTTGGCAAGGAAACTACAATAATATTCCCGCAGCTTATTTAACTGGACTCTTATGCGGTTACAAGGCTAAGGTTAAGGGTGTTGAAAAAGCGATAATTGATATCGGTTTACAATCACCGTCTAGAGGTGCACGAGTTTTTGCATCCCTGAAGGGAGTTCTCGATGCAGGCGTTATAGTTCCACACAATGAAAGGGTACTACCACACGAATCAAGGATACGTGGACAACACATTGTAGAATATGCAAATTGGTTACTCTCAAATACAGAAGTTTATCAACAAAGATTTTCAAGATATCTATCACGAAAATTACCACCTGAAAAAATTACTGAACATTTTTCCCGGATAAAAGAGAAAATTGTTTCATCATTTGAGGAGGAAGAAACATGAGCTCCACCGAAAAAAGAATTGAGGGATGGACGCCGCGTACAAGGCTTGGAAAGATGGTGCAAGAAGGACGCGTATCCTCAATCGAAGAAATATTTATAGAAGGCCTTAAAATTCGTGAATCCGAAATAGCCGATGTTCTTCTTCCAGACCTAAAAGAAGAGGTTATTGACATAAATTTAGTGCAAAAGCAATCTGATGCTGGAGAAAAGTCTAGGTTTAAAGCCATAGTAGCAGTTGGAAACCGTGACGGCTACGTGGGTCTTGGTCAAGGGAAAGCCAAGCAGGTACGAAACGCTATTCAAAAAGCTGCTATAAATGCACGGCTCAACATCACTCTTGCCCGCAGGGGGTGTGGAAGCTGGGAATGTGGGTGCGGAAAAACTCATTCCCTTCTCTTTGAGAGTCAAGGGAAATGTGGTGGAGTAAAAGTGGTAATTGTCCCAGGACCTCGTGGATTAGGCATTGTCGCAAGTGAAGTAGCTAAAATCATCTTAGGGCTCGCTGGGGTTAAGGATTGTTGGACAAGAAGTTACGGTTCCACCAAAACCGTTCCCTCCTTTGCTTACGCAGTCTTTAACGCTCTTCGAAATACATATAGCCTCATCACTCAGAAGGATTGGGCTGGATAAGATGAAAGAAGAGGCGAAGTGTCTAGCGGTTATTCGGGTTCGCGGAGTCAGCGATGTCTTTAAAGAAGTTAAAGCTACGTTACAAATGCTTCATCTAACTCGAAATTGCCATGCCACATTAATTAGTAATCAACCCTCTTATCTTGGTATGTTATATAAGGCACACCATTATGTGACTTGGGGAGAAATTTCTAAAGAAGCCATAGTACTTCTCCTCAAAGCGAGAGGTAAACTCATAGGGAATAAAGAAATAAATGATAAATACGCTCAAGAAATTGGTTACAAATCGCTGGATGATTTAGCCCTAGCAATATATAAATTGGAAGTTGAATACGCTCGCCTTCCTAACATAAAGCCAATGTTTCGTCTTCACCCGCCGAAAAAGGGTTTCAAAAGAAAATTGAAAAGGAGTTTCTCTAACGGAGGAGTTACTGGATATAGAGGAAAAACCATTAACGAACTCGTTAAAAAGATGGCTTAGTTCTTGGCACCTCAAAATTAGTTTCTATTTAAACAACATTTTAACATGTTATTAGGGTAAAAATTATAACTTGTTTTATGTATAAAACTGTGGAAAGGAGAAGCATATGGCTGGTCGATTCCTCCAAATATTTAAACCTCTACAGAGGTTTTTGCCCGAAGTTAGCTCACCCGAACGTAGAGTTAGAATTGGCGAGAAGTTGCTATGGACCGTTCTCGCACTCGTCCTGTATCTCATTATGACTGAAGTGCCGCTTTATGGCATTCAAACAGGTGGAGAAGATCCCTATCTTTACCTTCGAGTGATTTTTGCTTCCAATCGAGGCTCCTTAATGGAGTTGGGAATTCAACCCATCGTAACAGCAGGCCTCATCCTACAAATCGTTGCTGGATCTGGGTTAATTTCCTTCGATCAATCTGACCCTAATGATCGTAAACTTTTTACTACTGCTAGTAAATTTTTTTCTCTGGTCTTGATTGGAGTTCAGGCTTCAGCGTACTTAATAGGTGGGGTATATGGTACCTTAGAGTTTAGAGTAGCCATTATCATCTTCATTCAACTTATGGTTGCAGGGATAGTGCTTATGCTCTTAGATGAGATGATACAGAAAGGTTGGGGAATGGGAAGTGGGATCAGCCTTTTTATCTTAGCGGGTGTAGCTCAACGTATATTATGGAGCAGTGTGGCTCCTTGGCCTCCTATGTATACGGGGCAAAAATACTTTTATGGTGCTCTGATCGCTTTTATCCAAGCAATTACGAACGGTGAGCCTTTAGGAGAAGCCATAACTAGACCGTGGATGCCGAGTATCAGCATGCTAGGCTTCATCACAACAATAGCAGTCTTTCTCATTGTAATCTATATTGAAGGAGTTAGAGTTGAAATCCCCGTTGCTTATGCTCGCTACCGCGGTTTTCGCGGTACTTACCCAATAAAACTTTTATATGTTTCTAACTTACCTGTAATCTTTGCTTCTGCTCTATTTGCAAACGTATACCTCGTATCTCAACTCCTTTGGTCTCGTTTTTATCCAAACACACCTTTTTGGGTTAACCTACTCGGTCAGTATCAATACAGCGCAAGCGGTCAACCTGAACCGATAGGAGGTCTTGTATACTATGTGATTTCTCCTAGAAGTATCCCCGAAGTCATTAACGACCCCGTACGAGCACTCGTTTTTGTAGGCATTCTAGTCTCTTTCTGTGTTATCTTCTCGCTCATATGGCTTCAGATGGGAGGGCAGAATCCACAAACAGTCGCAAGACAGCTCGTAGATTCAGGAATGCAGATTCCCGGGTTTCGAAGGTCCCACAAGCCTATCGAAAACATACTCAAGCGTTACATTCCCGGTGTTACAGTGCTTGGAGGAATCATAGTTGGATTAATTTCTGCAGTTGCTGATTTCTTTGGTGTTTTTGGAACGGGTATGGGAGTACTCTTAAGTGTTGGAATTTTGTACCAGTATTACCAACTTCTGATGCGAGAGCAGGTTGAAGAGACATATCCGGGTATAGGCCGGTTATTAGGATAGTGAAAGTTTAGGCATATTGTAATCGTCACGGAAATACCTTGACAAGACAAAACTCCAAGACGATGGTCCAAAAGACAGAAAAGGAAGTATGAGACATCTTTATCGAAATGTACACAAAAACTATGGAAGGATGAAATGATGGTATCTCTTTGGGAATGGTTATCAGGACCTCCTGGCTCTACGATCTTCATTCTAGGCCTATCCGTATTCCTTGCATTCTTGACAACCTTTATCCGCAATCTCCTTACTAACAAAGAAGAGCAAAATGCTTGGAAACGTGAGATTGCTACTTGGAAGGCTTCCTTTGATGAAGCGAGACGTACTAACAACAAGAAACTACTTAAAAAAGCTGAAAGCCAGCAAAAACAAATAATGAAATTGCAATCTAAAATGTCTTGGCAATCAATGAAAACATCTCTTCTCTTCTTAGGTCCCTTTCTTCTCATCTGGCTTGGCATAACTGGCAGGATTCTAGGGTGGCAATTATTTACGACTCCCTTTAGTACAGAAGGAGTCACTGCTTATCTCCCGTGGTTTGGGGAGAACCCTCTTGCATTAAACCTTGTTTGGTGGTATATTATCTGCTCAATTGCCGCAGGAAATCTTTTTACACGCATTTTTGGCCTAGGAATGGAAGTGACTGAATAATGCCTAAGCCCTCTCTACGATCTAGGAGTAAGAAGCGTCATCGTCTTCGATTACCTGGAGGACGTAATGAGATCCATTACAGGCGTGGAAGAACCAATTCTTCAAGTTGTCTCAGGTGTGGTCAAGAGCTCTCAGGAGTCCCACGATTAAAGCCTTCAAGAATTCGAAAACTTGCTGGAAGTACAAGAAGACCTGAACGCATGTACGGTGGTCAAATATGTCCTACCTGCCTTCGAAACTTACTGAAGCAAGCAACAAGGAATACCTAAGATGATTCGTAAAGGATGGAACAAAAAATAGATCGCAAAAAAGAGAAAAAACAAAACGTAATATGCATTTGTGGGATGACGGGGTGTGGAAAAAGCACCTTAGCTAAACAGCTCGCTAACAAATACGAACTCAAATATTTTTCTGGCGGAGATACTCT
>JAGLRI010000125.1 GCA_023136395.1 Candidatus Bathyarchaeota archaeon
GAAAGCCGTCCGCCAGCTCGCCAGCAATAAACTTTTTGTAAAGCGTCTAAGATATAAATTTTGGAGGTATAAAGATTTTTTCTGTCAATTCTTTACTGAATTTTAAGAAAAGAGTCTTAAGGGAGAAAGGGGAATTTATGGATTCTGAGAAAGATATTGAAGGATAGAGGGGAATATTCGAAATGGAACTAAACTACGAGGAAATGTTGAAGCGGGTGTATTCACAGCTACCTCCCGAGGTGTTTAAACATAAACGATTTGAACTCCCAAGAACACGTTCAACAATCGCTGGTGCTCGTACAATCTTTTTTAATTTCAAGGAAATCTGTGACATACTAAATCGGAATACAAATTCTGTTTTAAAATTTCTCGCTAGGGAGATGGCAACCGCGGGAACTATGGACAGAACGCGTGCTATCTTTCAAGGTAGGTTCAACACGGATACATTTGAGCGGTTAATCAAAAGATACGTGGAGGAGTTCGTAATTTGTCCCATCTGTAAGCGTCCAGATTCCAAAATTGTAAAGGAGAACCGTCTGTACTTTTTAGTCTGTGAAGCGTGTGGAGCAAGATCTTCAATAAGACCCAGTTAGAATTGTTTAACCAATTAAACTTTCAATTTCGATGCCGCTGCTTTCAGCGGAAAACTACAAACTGAAATCTGAACTTCGCATTACATTATTAAATTATTAATTAATATATCGACTTGGGGTTCCCAAGCAAAATGGCGACGGAAAAGAAAAGGAAAAACCTTTCAACAAATACCCTAGTGTACGCAAACATGCAGAGACAGGGAAAGTCAATGCTCCTCGCGATTTGTGATGCTGAGTTGCTTGGGAAAGTCTTACGGGATGGAAAGATCGTCTTCGAAGTGCGTGAAACATTTTATAGAGGAATAAAAATGAGCGCTGAAGAGGCCGTTGATCTTGTGGGGCGATCTACAATTGTTAACATGATTGGACCCCACATAATTCAAGAGGCTCTTGAAAGAAAATTGATTCATCCAGAAGCTATATTGAAGATATCAGGAATACCGCACGCACAAATCGTTAAAATGTGACTAAGATGAATTCTTAACATATTTAAGTTAGGTTCCTTTCTTTAAGAAAAAGAAGCCAGTATGGTGAAACTTTCTTGGTAAAAAAGAAGATTATTAGTGAAGACGGAATGCGCACGCAATTCACCATTCAATGAGGAAGTTAATAGTGTCCTTTCGTACGAAAGTGGAGAAAAAACTGGAAAGGAAAGAAAAGTCCTATGAGACCAAACACTTAATGAAAGATAAGAGAAGCGATAGATACAAGGTATTAGAAGAAGTTCTTGACCGCTCCACTCTCATTACCATCTACAATTTTGAAAGAAAAGGAATAATAACCGAAATTCATGGAGCCGTGAAATCAGGAAAAGAAGCTAAAATCTATTGGGGACGAGGCCAAAAAGGAAGAGAAATAGCTATTAAAATATACTTAACGGTTTCATCTGAATTCAAACAGGGAATGCTTGTTTACATTAAAGGTGACCCTCGATTTGCCCACGTTCGACGAGACACAAGATCACTTATTTATGCATGGGCTCAGAAAGAATTTAAAAATCTGCAGCGTGCGTACAGGATAGGGATTACAGTTCCCAAGCCGATTGCAGTGGACAATAACGTGTTGATCATGGAGTTTATCGGAGAGAATGGAGTAAGTGCTCCTCTCATAAAAGAAACTTCACAGAAAAATCCTAGAAAAACCTATCTTCAGCTTTTATCACACCTTAAGAAGTTGTATCAAAAAGCCGAACTTGTACATGCAGATCTTAGTGAGTATAACATCATGATTTGGAATGAAAAACCTGTAGTGTTCGATTTTTCACAAGCAGTTTTAATCCAACATCCTATGGCGAATACTTTCCTGAGAAGGGACCTTAAAAATATAAATCGGTATTTTAAGAAGTTAGGTGTTGACGTCCAATCAGAAGAAGAAATGTACAGGAGGGTAACTGGTGGAAAGAGCTAGCACTTATGTTAGGATTCCAATGGAACGCATTGGGGTGCTTATAGGCCCAAATGGTCGAATAAAAGAAAGCATTGAGAAAAAATTTAATGTTGAGCTTCAAATTGATAGCGAAGCTGGTAACGTAAAGATAATGTTAAGTCCTGACGCTCAAGATCCATCTGCCCTCTTTAGAACTAGAGAGGTGGTTACAGCCATAAGTAGAGGATTTTCGCCAGAAAGAGCATTTAAACTGCTTGAAGACGAGGAAACAACGTTACAGATTATTGATCTACGAGAGATTCTAGGAAGATCGCAATCAGATATAAAGCGATTTAAGGGACGAATTATTGGTAAAAATGGGAGAACCAGAGGAATAATAGAAGAATTAACTGAAGCCGAAGTCTCAATTTATGGATACACAGTCTCTATTATAGGAAATACGGATCAAGCCAATGCAGCAAGGGAAGCGATCCTAATGCTGCTTAAAGGGAAACAACATCGTACAGTATATCAGTATCTATACAAGAAAAGAAGCGAACTTAAGAAAAAAGATATGGAGCTCTGGGAAACTAAAACACCTACATTTTAAAAAGTAAAAAAAATTCGGTAAAGCCTTTTTGGTCCGAAAAGGTTTTTTATCTAAGTCAACCTATTTTTTTTAAAAAAGAGGATAATTAATTATGGTAACAACGTATCAGCCTAACGAGCCGCCAAACACCATTTTATGTAGTTGGTCTTCATCCATACCAATACTTTCTAATTTGTTAAAACTTAACGCCTATGGAAAGAGGTATAAAAATGACTGAAGCGTTCGAAGAAATAAGTCCAGCCGATTTTTTCTATCGTAATCGAGACATAGCTGGCTTCACCAATCCTGCTAGAGCAGTCTACGCATCTCTGAGAGAACTTGTGGAAAACGCTCTCGACGCATCAGATTTCTTAGGGAAGCCTAGCGAGATATATATTCGGTTGTCCTATGAAGGCAAAGAAAGTCCAGGTACCAATTTCTACAATTTACGGGTTAATGATAATGGTTCAGGAGTTCCCGACAGACACATACCATCAGCATTTGGGCAGGTTTTATTTGGCTCAAAGTATAAATTGAGACAAGCCCGTGGTACGTTTGGTCTTGGGGGAACCATGGCAATTCTTTATGGACAAATAACTACCCACAAGCCAGTTCAGATTTTTTCAAGTATAGGTGATTCAAAAATTTATGAATATAACCTGATGATAGATATTCAGAGGAACTGTCCCATTATTCTACATCGTAGCGCTCACGCAAATAAGACGAAATGGCGTGGAACCATGATTGAATATAGTCTTGAAGGAGATTATCCTAGAGCTATGTCAAAAATCTTAGAATATTTGAAACAGACAGCAGTGGTTAATCCATACGCAAACATTACATTCATTGACCCTAGAGGACGCTTGTATAAATTCACTCGCGCTACAACTAAAATGCCAGATCCTCCTAAAGAAATTAAACCCCATCCACACGGAGTAGATGTTGAAGCCATTCAACGGTTAATACACGCAACAAACTGCCAAAATATGCAAGATTTCATGAAAAAGACCTTTCACAGAGTGAGTGAAAACATAGCTAAAAACTTTTTAGAATTTGTTAAAAATAACGAATTAAAAATAATTATGAACGAGATCAGAGAAAAGTTAATTGAAACAAAAAAAGAGCATAAAATAGAAACGATTATCCCAAAAATAGAAAAAAGGATAATGAAAGTTGAAGTTCAAAAAATCAGCTCAGTTCTCAATGAAATCGAAAAAATATTAACTAAATCTGGGATTCCAAAAATCAAATCGTTAATTCAAAGTATTCGACAGAGGTTAATTGTAGCTCCTCTCTCCTTAGAGTTAAAAGATCCAAAACAATTGAGACCTAATGAAATTGTGAAACTCGTTCAAGCGATGAAGAACTATGAAAAGTTTTTTCCACCACTCGCGTCCTGCTTATCACCGTTAGGTGAGGAATTACTAAGAGCTGGAGTCCTAAAGGAGCTTAAACCCGAGTTCATAGCTGTTTGTCAACGCAAACCTTCGGCGTATTCGGGACATCCATTCATTGTGGAAACCGGAATAGCCTACGGTGGAGAAATATCAAAGAGAGA
>JAGLRI010000126.1 GCA_023136395.1 Candidatus Bathyarchaeota archaeon
CAATAGAGTAGCTGATAAAGCCACGTGTCCAGTATTAATAGTAAAGTAAACAAAATTAATTAATCCTCAAAAAACATAAAAATAGAACCTAACAGCAACCAAAAGATCGCATAAGGGGATAAAGGTTTTATTCTTGAACTTCATAACACTGACTTAAGCTGTAATCTCCATCTAGGATAGATAATAATGTCAGATACGAGTCTCCCTCCGACAGTATTTCACATGCTCGAACGAAATATGGGAAGAAAAGTTAGGGCGATATTAGACCCCACATATGGATTTGAGGGGATTCTAGCCGCAGTTACACTTCAGCCACCCGGCATCTGGTTATCGGACGCGGAAGTAGTAACATTACGAACCACAATAGCACAACCAATCCCACAGGTTGCAACAAGAGAAAAACGAAGCGAGATATTCATTAACTTAAATTCAACGCGACGCATCGAAGTCTTGCATGAAAGCCAATAATCCGTAAAAACGTATATTGAAGAAGTTTATTTTTTACTTTTCAGATAACATAAAAGGAAAAGTGTTAGCTAAGTAAGGCTTGCGCTAAAACACAAACCAAAATTAATGATGCCGTTAAAACAACAACTAGTTCGGGCTTAATTTTAACACCGTTAGTCTCCTCTTCAAAAAAACGAAGTAACCCAGCACTCGCTGCAGGCATTGAAGTGGTTTTTCGACGTTTTTTTTCCCGCTTACTCATGATAAGACCCCAAAACCCGTTTTTATAACAGGGTGTTTCTATTAATTAAAGTTACCCATATTCCAAACACGCAATCTCAATAAGGCATGGTTAGGCAAGTAGGGTGCTACTTAAATAATTATTCAGTTCATATAAAGTTGGAGTGTTAAATGAATGGTTGAAATTGCACATCACCCAATTAAAGACTTGGAAATCTTGGAGTGTTATCAATACCCAACGGTAGAAAACTTATGCGGTACCATAGCTACCGTTGTCACGGATAAGACGCCTTTTGTTATTAATTGGGTTGATGGAGTAGCCTTTTCATACATGCCACAGCCACCCAGAACAGAATGGCTGATCAGGGAACGCCTGAAAGGTAGAATTTACTGGTTAAGTGTGGTATATGCGTTAATGCCCAATTACAGAGAAAGATTGAAGGCAGGTAAGCTAGACATTCGATTGGTTAAGACCTTAAATCCACTATTGCAACAAGTTGGTAAATGGTTGAAAGACAAAAAGGGCACAACATACACTACATAAAGATTACAGTAGTTATATGAATAAGTCATGCATACCGGCATGCTAGGAATGTCTATTCTGATACAATTTAACTTATTGAGGTAGTTGCGCAAAAAGTTGACTGTCTTTTCTGAAAAAGGTCATTTTTTATCAGGTAATAAAATCCTTAAGGCTTACCTGCTTGGGTTTTGTGTCCCTGAATAATGAATTAATTTCAAACTGAAAAAGGGAAATCCTCTGAGCATAATAATTGGAGATACCATATTTTTTTACAAGTTGATTTGACACTTCCAAATATTTCTCGATTCCGCCGCGGTAAACAGTTAAAGTTGTAGCGCCCCCACATTCTGGACACCTTCCCAGAAGAGGCAATCTCCTAAAACGTTTGTTGCAGATCTTACACCTGAAGCTTTGAGTCGCGAACGCGCGCAAGTTACCAGCTATGTCACGAATGAAGTGGGTGGTCAAAACGCTTAATGCTACCTTCTCTACGTCAACTGCCGCGATCTTTTCTGCTAACATAAGTTGACCATCTAACTTGTCTACCATCCGTTTCAATTTCTTGTAGAAACTCACACGATTACCCATGTTAATGTTTGAAACGGGAATTGTGTAGCCGAATCCCTGAAATTGTTCCTCGGTGTTTAACCGATGTTCAACCAGCTCAATAATATCACCGACCTCATGAGGCGACGCTCTCTGCCAGGTCTTTTCATAAAAAGCTAAAGGATAAACTGTAGCAACACCTAGATTGTGGGCTTGCCGTTGCACCTCTAATGGGTTTATGATAGGAATTAAGAGAAGAGGTGCATCCATTACGCCGCCTATTTTGGCAGGGAGATAAGCCTTAGAGAAGTTCAGGACGGTGTCTAAAGCCAACATAACGGCGTCCTCATCGCCGTCACAATCCCTTCGCTTCGCCGAATGCCAAAAAGAATGGGCATAACAAACATCCAGATTTGTGAAACCAATAATCCTTCCAAGAATGCCCACAGAGGTGTGAGGCGCCAAACCCACAATAAGATGCCCAATTAAGTCCTCAATCCGCATAACACTAAAAAATGGAGAGAGCTCGTATGTTTTTTCAAGAAGTGCATCCAAGAAGTTAGCTATTCGAATAAAGTATACTGCCATTTTTATAGGAATAATAACATCTTGCACCTTAAGTTCACATATCTGATTAGAATCAGTAAGTGGGTCTCCGTTGATATCGCGGTGATATCCAAGTTGTCGAAGGGTTCCAATGGACGTCCCAACCTCAAAGGCTTTAAAATGAGTCAGTGGCGCATTTGTGACATCAAAGCGTATTGTTCCATCTTTATAAACAGAAAGGTCATACTTCGCTCGCAAGATTCCTTTTTCAATGTTTTCAGCTGTTTTTGTTTCATTCATTAAACTCTTTACGCCTTTCACGCTCTTGGGAGTATAATTCAGTTTCTTACATGCCATAGCTACTAATTTCTTAAGTTCAACTGCTTGTTTCTCATAGCTTATTGCCCGAACCTTACAAACAGGACAAAGATTGCTTTTAAGGGTTCTCCCGCAGCGTGGACAATGTTTTTCTAGAAATGTTTCTTCCTGACAATTTGGACATTTAATTTGGAGTGTTGATAATTGGCATTTTACACATGAACGTTTAACAAGCTCAACATTAATTATGCCTTTTTTTGACGCTACCATAAGATTTCGTTTGGTGCCTCCCGCAAGCCCAATGGGGAAGAGAACGTGTACCAAGGGGCGCATCTCCCTTCTCCTCGCTTTTTCTGGACGCCCCATTCTAGCGCCAAAAAATGTTGGAGCCTTTTCTCTGAGACGGATACCAGTAAGTTCATGAATGATTTCAAGAACGGGTTTAGTAGTAATTGTTTTTCTTTGGGAAACATTTACACCCAGACAAAAAGCGAGGACGTGTGCCTCCTCATTTTCTATCCTAAGGTTTTTTTCAACAATTTTATGAGGTATACAGATTTTTTCAAGTAGCGCTTTTATCGTTTTGTCGGAAACACCGGTTATCTCATAAATAACATCGTTTTGAACTTGAATGTGAGCGGTTAAGAGCCATTTCCGCAACTCCAGGAATTCTTTAGACGAAAGGTTAGACCAGAAAAAGGTATAAAAAGGGTGTAGAGGGGTGTTAAAGGCTTGGGATAAGGCTATAGCTTCTATAGCGTTGGGCTTGTTTTCAAAGGGATTGTTTAAGATTTCTTTAAGTCTAGGCGCGGGAATTTTGCAGATGTCTGATGCGTTTTCCATTTTCTCCTCAACGTTTTGCTTGATGGCCGTGTACAATTCTTCACGCCACCATTCCTCGGTATATCCGGATGGAAGAAGCGCTTTGTTAGTGTATAAAAAGTCACCAAATCCAATTAGAATATCGCCGAGGAAAAGAATTTTATCAATAATGTTTTTTATTTGTCCAAAATTTTGAAGTGAAACGCGAACAACAGATCCATCCTTTAAACGTACAATGGGTGGTTCTATCGCATCCACAGGTAGAACAACTCCTGCTTTTCCAGGTCCTTCTATGCGCAACTGAGTTCCTGCAGCAAGGAAGTTTTGAAGAACATGCATGGTTGCAGGATGGACCCCAAGGGCGGCTAAACCCGTGTTTCTTGATCTTCCGTAACGTAGTCTAAATCCTCCCTGTCTTGACGGAAAGGAGAAAACTGGGCGACCAGCAATTATGTCTTTCATAAAATCCGCGGTCTTTTTTTCTTCTAATTCCCTTATATTTTTCAACCAGCTCCATCCATCGATTCCCAGCTTTTCCACTACCGTCCATACTTTTGCCGAGCGACCGATGATTCCATCATTTACTACGCGTAGCGCGCCACCACGTACTCTATTTGTTTCAATTCCAGGAAGATTACGAAAAGATGAAACTTC
>JAGLRI010000127.1 GCA_023136395.1 Candidatus Bathyarchaeota archaeon
GAATATTTGAAATGATCAAATTGGCTAAAGATTATGGTTGTTCCGTGGGCTTCACAACTAATGGGGCGCTATTAACTGAGGAAGTTTGTAGGAAGCTAATAGCGTTAGATTTGGATATTATAGGTATTTCCTTAGCTGGTGCAACTAAAAAAACTCATGAATTGATGAGGGTTGGATCTAATTTTGATCAGGTTACTAAAAATATAGGGATGTTGGCTAGTCTTAAGAAATATTTTAACAATACGAAACCGAAAATACTTCTCTTAATTACGACAACGAAAGAAAATATCGGTGAGTTGCCTCTCGCAGTTAAAGTTTCAGCGGACTTGGGTGCAAACGAGTTGGTAGCAACAAACTTAGCGTATATCGCAACGTCTCATCACGACAAGATTAAAACTTTTTCATGCAATAGCGCAAATGAAAAATTTCTGGAGAAAATACGAGAAGCTGAGCATGATGCAAAAGAGATTGAGATAAAGTTCAAGTCATACCCCCTAAAAACAGAGGAGGTGTTGGTATGCGATGAAGACCCGCTTAATAACATATACATATCTTGTGACGGCTTTGTATCGCCATGTGTCTACCTTAATCCGCCAATCGAGAAGGTTAGAAGAGTATTTTGTGGTGAAAATTACTCTCTTCAGAGAACATATTTTGGAAAAATCAAAGAAGAGGATCTATTCGAAATATGGAACAAGAAAGAATATTGGGCCTTCAGACAAAAATTCGAAAAAAGATTAGCGCTTAAAAGAAGAGCAATCGAATTTAGTTATGATCTTCTAGAAAAGATAAACGAAGGAATAAAAGCTAATCCCCTACCGGAGGTTTGTAAAACCTGTTATAAAGCATTCGGTATCTAATTTTAGATACGTGCGTACAAAAAAGATAATTTTATTATTTTTAGCAACAAAAATTGGAAGTTTTTTCAATTCCAAGCCGAACATAGTATTTACTATAATTAGTATTGCTGATAATATAATGGCTAAGTATGTATGTGCTTGCCTGTTGAATAACTGCGAGAAATGGGGGGTGAATTGAATGGCTTCAGTAACTTGTCCAAAATACGGTAAAAAAACTACTTATACTGTAGCTCCACCCGAAAATTGCTATTACTGTAAGGTGAAATTGTAACCTATATGCCTGCATGCATGTTGGGACAATTAAGCCCAAGTTGAAAGTGTCTGTTGAATTATTTAATTAGAAAAAACAGAGCCAGATGGAGAGGATAATACGCGTAGAAGGCATATTTTCTCAGTGAGGAATAAACGGTTGTCCAATTAACCATTCTTTCTATCTTCAGAGGTCCATTCTGGTGTAAAAGAATAATTGGTATGGCAAATAGAGAGAACATTTGGGTATACTGCGCTATGTTAGGAATATAAAATAAAATATTGAGCAAGATTAATGCAACAACGCCTTTTTTTACATCTTTTTTTAAGACAAATATACAACCCATCATTGCAATCCCATAAAGACTATAATCAACATTCAGTATTACGGAAGCAACAACCGGAAGTAAAGCCAATAATATATTCTTATTATAAAAATATAGGAATAGAACGCCAAAAGAGAGGGTGAAGAATATGTTTAATTGCTCAAACGGATTAAAACCAAAGACAAGGAAATATGGAATTTGAGAAATTAAAGCAAAAATGAATAGTCTTGTGAAGTAATTCTTCCAGTTTCTTGTGCTCTCCACTCCTAATACTAAAAGATAACAGAATATGGGAAAGGAGAGTCGCCCTATAATGCGGAGAATTATATACTCTTCGTACAGGATGATTCCTATATGATCTATGGTCATCGTTATTATTGCTATCCACTTTAATATTTCTCTTCCTACATCGAAGGGTCTTTGCAGATATGAGCACCCCGAACTACATATGTCTCCAACGAATGGGGTGATGGTAACTTATAAACCTAAAATATACCTAAAAACTCAACTGGTTGCGATCCTGATATATTCTTGATTCTTAATAGATTTATATTTCACTCGAAAAATAGTGAAAAGTAATGTTTAAAGGAAAAATGAAGCTTGTAGCATATTCTGATGGTATAAACATTTTCAATTCAAAAAAGGGAACTTTCTCCTTCTTTAACAGTCCTTATCCCTCACATCTCTCCTTTACGGGAATTGATCTGTACCCAAAAAGTGTCTTCGGTGATGTGGCTCCTTCACCAGTTAAAGGCGAAGTTATAAAAATACGACCTGTAAAGTGTCCAACGGGAAAACATTTTTCAGGTTCAACCCGAGACTTTGTCATTCTTCTTCGCAGTTTGGAAAATCCAAAAAGATGGATAAAAATCCTTCACGTTGTACCGAGTGTCAAAGTTGGTGATGTTGTGGAGCCTGGTTTTGGTTTAGGTACGCTTCTGAGATCCGGTTTTTTTAATTTCTGGACAGATCCTCACATTCATGTTGAGGTGAGGAAGCCTTCAGATCCTATCCGCGCAAGAGGAGGTTTCAAGTTTGAAAGAATTATTAAAGTAGATGTTAAAAAGGTAGCAAAAGAATTGATCGGTACTGTGATTGAGTCCAAACCTGAATACTTTCTTGTTGCCTTGAATGAAAACTTTAAACTTGGAATACCCGTTGAGTTGGAAGATACAATTGGTATTCTAGACGCAGGTATTCCGCACTACGGATTGATTGGTGTACACGTGAATACCATTCCTCCACTTAATGGACGCATTAAGCTCTGCGGGAGAAAAATAGGAATTGTAAAATATATTCACTCTGACATGTGTGTTGCTAAAAGTTATAATCCCGTTTTTACTTTGAATGGAAAAACAGTCGGAGTATCTTTTAATTTATTTCCTTCATCTATCCCCCTAGTAAAGATCGTTCCTCGTAGACCAAATGGACTTTCTTTAAAAAAGTTTGAAGAGGTTTCTTTAGTTATCTCTTGAATTTTTTCTTTAATTGTCAAAACAAATGACTAATCAGTAATTAACAATGTGCATTCTCAATAGAATGTTGAAGACTTTTTCAGAAGCATTCACAAATCTCTTCAAAATCTCAATGTATCTTCAATCATAATCTTTGATGAAAAGTTATCACACCTAACATTCCATCTTACTTTGAGTATCCTCCTTTTTGTTATGTGCGCGCATTTAGATAATTTTAAAACGGTGCTGGAGGCTAGAATATTAAGGATCTGACCGTATGGCCTCTCGACATCGCAACCGGTCTATTAAACATTTACTGCAGTGGTTGATAGCCGGTACAAGGGGAGGTGTCAACCGAGCTCTAATAATTCATGCGATAAGGGAAGAGCCAAAGAACGCAAATCAACTGAGCAGTATTCTTGAGGTAGATTATCGTACGGTTAGGCATCATCTGGAAGTTCTAGAAAAAAATAAATTAATAACATCTATGGGAGATCGATACGGAAAAATGTATTTTCTATCCAACGAGTTAGAGGAAAATTTTGTAATTTTTGAAGATATTTGGAATAGAATTGGAAAAAGGTTGAAAAGGAAGGAAAAGGAGTGACTGCTTTGATGAAGAACAAGAACTGGATTTATGTAGCAATCTTGTCTCTATTAGTAATAAATATAGTTGCGGTTCCACCCGCGTCATGTAATCCTTTCGTTTTGGGTCTTCCCCCTCAACGACCGGCACACCCTCTTCTAACGTTCTTTATTTTAGTAAAGACAATTCTATCATCATTGAACTCTATTCTTCTCATAATACTGTTAGTTGTTTATCTAGGACTCTACCGTAAAACCGCGTCACAATTTAGTTTTGGACTGGTAATATTCTCTTTAGCCCTACTGCTTTACTCCCTTACATCGAATCCTGTAATACAGCGGTTGGCAGGTTTCAGAGTCTCAGGTCTCGGTCCATTCACAATGATACCTGAAATCTTCACATTCATCGCCTCAGTCATACTCCTATACCTAAGTCAGCAATAATCACAGAAAACTCATTCAGTTTAGATGTTTGAAAAGTGGATAGCAAATTAGCTAGCTAACTTAAGTATTTTGAAAATAAAACAAATCTCCTAATTGAATGTAACGATTTGTATGAGAATAACAGAAGTCAAGTTGTTCTAATAGTAG
>JAGLRI010000128.1 GCA_023136395.1 Candidatus Bathyarchaeota archaeon
CAACAGTGTCTGATAATTCGGAGTCCAGTTTTCTGCCTTCTATCTATGAGGTCGAAGACGTGAAGTTTCTTGAAGGCTCTAAAGTTGATGACGTTTTTGAAGGGGCTTCTTACGACGGCTTTTTCAGCGACATAGCAAAAAAGAACGAAAGAATAATCGTTAAAGGTAAACTAGAAAGGGTTAATGTACAAAGACGTGAGGAAGAGTATCATAGGGTTCTGGTAGGTTCGCCTGAAGCGAAGGGTAATGATTACATTAAGTTAACTGATGAGTCGTAACTTTTTTTAAATTTGTTATGATAGAAAGGCTTAAATATTTATTCTAAAATATAGATTTTGAGATATAGATTTTAAAATATGAATTGCTTAACTATTAAAAGAGGGAAAAATCAATGGTGCGTCGATCCCAGTTAGAAATATACGTTGACGTTTTGAGTACTATCGGGAAGGGGCAACACAAACCCACTCACATAATGTATCATACCAACCTTTCTTGGGGAAAGTTACAAACGATTCTTGATTACCTCACAACCCAAGATTTCATAATGGTTAAGATGATGGGTCAACGAAAGAGCTATGAAATCACAGAAAAAGGTGAACAACTCTTAAGTTATTTCGGGAATAAAAAACCAAGCGAAATACCCCCAATTATTGTTCTATCCGAAAAGGATCTGGGAACTAAAAGGAGTTGACAATTTGGCCTTCCAAGACGTCGTCTCTGATCTCATCAAAACGGCATTTGATCTTGCAAAAGAAGAAACCTCACTAAGAAAAGACCTCATTAAGAAACTTAAGACCTTTGTTATCTTGGAAAAAGTGAATATTCAGGTCAAAAAAGGACATTGGTCCATCGAAAAAGCAATAAATTATCTCGAAAGCCAAGGATACGAGCGAAAACGGATTAAAGTTGTACGAATTCCTTCATAGCAGATTACTTTATCCCCCACCTTTCCAATTTTATCTCCATCCATGGATGATCAATATAAAAAGAAGACTGTAGTATGTTAGTGGTGAAGAACGCGATTACAGTCTAATTCAGAAGAAGGTGCAAAGGTGATGGATGAAGAAATAATTGATAAGTTAACAGAAATCGTTGGTAAAGATTACATAACGATGGATGACGCAGATTTAGTAGCTTATGCTACCGACGTCCTTCCCGGGGGATTTAAAAAACCTGATTATGTTCTGATGCCCGAAAATGTGTACCAAATTTCCGAGATACTCAAATTTGCTAATAAAAAGAAGATTCCTGTTATTCCGAGGGGAGGAGGAACTTCTGAGTTAGGTGGATGCATGGCGTGGGAAGGTGGCATCATATTAGAACTTAGACGAATGAACAAGATCAAGAAAATTGATGCTGACAATTTGATGGCAATTGTTGAACCAGGTGTTATCTGTCAACAATTGAACAAAGAGGCAAAAAAATATGATTTAGTATTTCCTCCGACCGTTCCCACAGAGAGCGTGGCAACTATTGGAGGTATGGTGGCAAGCAACTCGTCAGGTTTACGGAGCGCAAAATATGGTGCAACAACAGATTACGTCCTAGCGTTAGAGGTTGTTCTTGCTGATGGTCGTATGGTGCGTATAGGAAAAGCGGTTTACAAAACATCCTCAGGATACGATTTAGTTCATCTTTTTGTAGGTTCGGAGGGAACATTGGGAATTATCACTGAAATCACGATCAAATTGAAACCTATTCCAAAATATTTTGCTACGGCTTATGGACTTTTTGATAATATCGAAGATTGCGCAAGAGCTGTTAACGAAATTATCAAAAGCGGTATCACTCCTGCAGGCTTAGAAATTATTGATTTACCATCACAGAAAGCCGTGAATCAAGTAGCAAAAAAAAGTCGGGGAAAACTAAGTGAAGTATCTTTTCCAGAAGCAGAAGGACTTCTATTATTTGAAATAGATGGTCATGATCCTGATCAGGTTAAAAGAGATAAACAAGCTCTTCAAGCGATTGCAAAGAAGCACGGATGCAAAGATATCATTTGGGCTGAAAACGATGAAGAAAGAGAAAGGATGTGGTTAGCTAGAAAATCCGTTCTAGTTGTTTTAGTCCAAAAACAGCCAACAATCGCTATAGGCGACACCATCCTTCCTCCCTCCATGATGCCAGATATTATCCGTTTTATGCAAAATGCCGGAAAAAAATATGATATGGACGTTTATATTGTCGCCCATAGCGCAGATGGTAACGTTCACTACATGATTCCTTATGCTGAAACTGAAGAAGAATTGGGAAGAGTAAATGCTTTAGAAAATGAAATTTTAAATAAGGTTATTGAGTGGGGTGGCTCAATATCTGGAGAACATGGAATAGGTCACCACAGAATGCGGTTTATGAAAAGTGAGCATGGAGAAAGTCTTGAACTTATGCGTGCGATTAAGCAATTATTCGATCCTAATAACATTCTTTGTCCATCAACTATTTTTCCAGAATGAGAGGTAGGCAGCATGTCAAACCAGCCATTTAAAAATTTATTGAATGAAAAAGACAATTTAGAACTGTGTTTTAAATGTAGTTTTTGTAGCGAAGAGTGTCCTATCAATAAGCAGATACATTGGGCGAGTTTTTCTCCCAGAGGGAAAATGCTCATTTTAAGAGAACTATTGAAAGGAGAAGGAAGTTTAACAGAAAGGGTAATAGACACCCTCTACACATGCACCCTCTGTGGTAATTGCGACACTTCTTGTATTGCTGGTATTTCCGTAACAGACATTTTGTCTGCTGCAAGACGTGATTTTTATGAATTAAAAAAAACCCCGGAGACCTTCACTACACTTATGGAAGCAATAAACAGGAGTGGTAATGTCTTCGACATGCCAGCAGAAGCTATGGATATTTTAGAATTAAACCCCAAAATAAAACTTCCAAGAAAAGCGGATCTGCTATTTTTTAAAGGGTGTTATGCATCCTATCACTCTGTTCCAAATAAGAGCACAACGCTTGCACTTAATGTCTTAAAAACCCTGAATGTTGATTTCACAACTCTTGAGTCTGAAAAATGTTGTGGGTCACCGGCATTCCTTTTTGGAAACATGAATTTAACAGAGCGTCTCTGTGAATATAATGTTTCAAAGATTGAAGAAAAAGGAGCTAGTAGAGTAGTAACTGCATGTCCCGGTTGTTATCGGATTCTAAAAGAAGAGTATCCAAAATTTCAAAAAATGGATTTCGAAGTGCTTCACATCACCGAATTATTGGCTGAATATATCGATTCAGGTAAACTTGTTTTTAAAAAGAACGGAATTGATCGCGTGAATGTCCTTTATCAAGATCCGTGTGAACTTGGAAGACATTGTGGAGTATTCGAAGCACCACGAAAGATACTCGAGACAATCCCACAAATCCGTCTGGAAGAATTTGATAAAAATAAAAATGAGGCCATATGTTGTGGTGGCGGAGGTGGTCTAACAATAGCAAATTCAAACCTAGCAAATAAAATCGCTCAGATAAGATTGAACGAAGCAGAAGAACGAGCCATTCCAGTAGTTATTACCGCTTGTCCAGCATGCCAATTGAACTTTACATCATCAAAAGACAAATATAACCTGGAGAAACTAAAAATTTTAGACATCAATGAGCTGGTGAGTAATTCTATCGACGTACATAAAAAGTAACTTTATTTAACACATCATTTTTTATAACCAAAAAATAAATAATCTACAAATCTAATATTACCGAAGCTATTACGAGAAATTTATGAGGTTTTTAAATGAATGAAAAGATGAAAGCAACAGTTTTATATGCCCCCTTCGATCTCCGCATTGAAGAGGTAGAGAAGCCAAAACCTGAATCTGGAGAAGTTCTCTTGAAAGTGAGAGCATCAGGAATTCGTGGTACTGATGTCAGTATTTATGCGGGGAAACAGAAGGTTACTTACCCCCTCATAATAGGTCATGAATTCGCTGGACAAATTGCAGAAGTCGGTGAAGGGGTAACCCGAGTTAAAACTGGCGATAGGGTTGTATCCGACGCGGTATTTTCCTGCGGGAAATGTTATCTCTGCCAAAAGGGCCGACGAAA
>JAGLRI010000129.1 GCA_023136395.1 Candidatus Bathyarchaeota archaeon
GATTTATCTCATCCTGAGTCACCCAGTCTCTGATTTTATCAATCTGGTGGAGAGCCCAACGCCAAAAGTCGGTTTGATATTTAGGTACAGGCGGCATATTTTTGTAGAAACCCGAAGCCATAGATGCTCCGAATTCCGGGGACCTTGAGGTGGGTTGATTACGGGGAAGGACGTATTGGGGGACGTTACCATAGTCGTGTCCCCAAATGAGCTGAGTTGCGCTAACATTCCGGTTGGTAAGCGGAATCTCATAGTATTCGGCCATCCAACCCCCTGTCTCCAAGTAAATGTTTGTGCTTCTTCCTACGGCAGCACATCCCCTTTTTATTGCTTCTTCAGTGCGTCCTCCTCCATGCATGAGGACAATGGTTACATCGGGGTATTCTCCGGCAACTGTTGATACTATATTGTATCCCGAGTAGGAATCCCCTCCCCAGCGTCTTCCACTCCACTCATGAAAATCTAAAACAACATTGTATTTCGCCGCTAGATCCATGTATTTTCGGTACTCGTCCAAGCGTTCCCTGTAAGTATATGTATAAGTGCGATCAACCTGTTGTGGGACAAATTCACCGATGCCCACGAACTTACCAGTCTTTAGCGCTGCATCAATTTCTTCACAAGCCGCTTCGAGAGTCCATTTTGCTTCACCTTGCGAGACTTTGATCTTAAGTGTTTGGTCGCTGCAGCATGCAACGAATTTGTCGGGGTATTTATCCACAAGCATAGCCTGCATTTCGTTAGTCGTACCGATCCAACTTGGTAGCAAACGGCACATATTGACGCCGTAAGTCTCCATGTCATAAAGGGTGAGAGCTGAATTGTCATAAGTCTCGACGTGTGCGTGACGCCATTTCCAACCTTTTGGGGGAGGATAACCTTTGTATAGTGTTGATATGTGTGTATGTGTATCTACTACAAAACGAGCTGCTTTCAAGTTTATTTCTCCTACACTTAGTTTGCTTGTATTTAGATAATATTTAAGAACTTCGATTAAACAATGCGCTCACTTGCTTTTGTCGCTGCAAAAAAGTATGCCTGCATAATTAAATTTACATTTAAGAATTTGTTTGCGCGGACAGGGTAGTGGATTCTTTAATTACGACGGAATAACCAAAAAGAACGCTGAAGGATAAAAAAAATGAAATTATTTTACTTTTCTGGAAATAGAAGTACATACCTCATTAGTAAATAGATATAATATAGTGGGATTACGAAATAAACAAAAAGATACCAATCTAGTCTTTCCATCCAATTATCGAAATATAAATTACTTCGTCTCTTAATGAGACTACTCGTGGGAGGTACCGAGGTTATATCAATTTCCTTTTTAAATGTAGCTCCTTGCCAATTTGTCATAATAAAGACTATAGAAGCTCCTTTCTTCTGGCCAACTTCTAAATATTCTTCTATATTTTCCCACGATTCTTTAAGCGAAAATTGATTTACTAATTGATGTTGTTTGCAAAATCGTTCAAAGTGTTCATCCGTCATATTAACGTGTTTTTTCCAGCGATATTTATCCACATAAGTAATTATTCGAGCTACAATTAAGTTATAAGATTCATTTATCACCTCAACAAATTCCCCCCACTCTCCTGAAATGTTTTTGCATTATTTTTACTCCCCAAATCATTTTCTTTCCAGAATTCTTTCTGATTCTTATTCCTTCATCATCTCCAACGCTTTAACTTTTATCTCTAACAAGAGCTATTGACCAATAGATTGTTACTAGATTTTTAATATCAGGGATGAATTAATGCCTTATTATATAAAGCTCAGAAGCTAAACTTTTTTCAAATATTTATAAGACAACCTTAAAAATGATAGTTAGGAGATGAAGTTTCATGGTAAGTAGAATAAATAAACTGAACCATTCTGGAAGTAAGAATTTGATAGAGCATTCTTCTTCATTAAAACTTCGTAATGATGGTTGTTGTGAGGGTTATACACTTTATAGCGTTCCTTCACCCGATGCTTTGCCTCATCAACGGGCTACCTTAGTGGACATGAATGGAGAAATTGTACATGAGTGGTCCATCACTGGTTTTCCAGCTAAAATGTTTCCAGGAGGTTCTTTATTGGGAAGTAAGCGCATGCGTGAGGTAAAGGAACCTCATTCTGGAGGTATGGGTTATCAGGACACTATTGAGTTTGTTCAGGAAGGGTGGGATGGTAAAGAAGAGTGGTCCTTCGCCAATTGGGATGATGATGGAACGGGATTAATGATGTCTAGGCAACATCATGACTATCAAAGAGAGGGCAACCCAGTGGGTTATTATGCACCAGGTCAGGAATTTGTTGATCGAGGTAAGATCTTAATTCTTGCACACAAAAATAAGGTAGTTCCAAAAATAAGTGATAAGATCCTACAAGATGATGTTATATATGAGGTTGAATGGAACCAAAATTTTACAGGTTTTGAATGGTATGCATCTGACCATTTTGATGAAATAGGATTTGACAAAACTGCTAAAGAAGCAATATATAAGAATCCTAGGTACAACAAAAATTTAGGATATGGCGATTGGGTGCACCTCAATAGTATTTCTCTTCTCGGAAGGAATTGTTGGCATGATGAGACAGGGGATGAACGCTTCAATCCCGAAAATATCATTGTAACTTCCCGTAATGCAAATTTTATTGCAATAATACACAGAAAAACAGGAAACATTGTCTGGATGGTAGGACCTGATTTCTCAGAGGATACTCCAGAACATAATTTAGGCCAACTTGTTGGTCCACATCATCCCCACATGATTCCTGAACATCTACCTGGTGAGGGAAACATTTTAGTTTTTGACAACGGTGGAACATCAGGATACGGAGGATCCCCCGGATTCCCCAGATATACTCGAGACTATTCTAGGGTTATCGAGTTCAATCCGGTGACGCTTGAAACTATATGGAAGTATGGAACTGAACAGGGTAAGGAGAAGTTTTACAGTCACTTTATCAGCTCTGCCCAACGTCTACCTAACGGCAACACCCTCATTACAGAAGGCGCTAACGGACGAATTTTTGAGGTTACATCTAAGAAAGAAATCGTTTGGGAATACATTTCGCCATCAACCGGCAAAAAAGGTAAAGCCGTATATCGAGCTTATCGTATTCCTCCCGAGTGGGTACCTGGTAACCCCGCTAATTATGATGAATGGGCTACACTTTTTATTTTGTAATAAATATTCTGAGCAACAACAAATACATTCTCACCTTTGAGGTTCTAATAAAGTAAAAAATCTATCATAGTGAATGAAATTATTACACTAAAAATACAGTCGTATAGTAATGAAATTGGATAGTGTCTCTCAGATAAAGATGTGCTCGTTCTTGTCGAGTAGATTTAAGTGTAGACATTCTTTTGAAAAAAAAGAAAGGAGGGATCAAAAGCATGTACGAATGCAAACATGCTTTCATCCTTGAAGTTAAAATGTCTGGTTAACCTACGGCTGGTCTTTTATTGGGTGGTGGTGGATTTTTCATGCCTGCTCGGAAGTATTCTCCAGTTTCTTTTCGTTTCCACCCCACTCTCTGATTCAGCGGGAACACCATCTTATTGGCTCCGGGTAGGGGACAATATATTTCACAATCACCGCAGAAATAACATTCATCAGGGTACAGCACTATTGGAGGTTTGCCTTTCTCCGGGTTGGGTATCATGACGTCCATACGACAAACTTCTACACACGCGTTGCATCCCGTACAGATTTCAGGATCAAACTCTACTGCTTTGCTGGGAGTTAAAGGATTGTGAACCATATATGCCTTTTTCTTCATGACATTCACCTCATACACAACAATGCTTTCGATAATTCTCTTCGTATGTTAGCGCATTTGGTGGCTGAAGCCAGTAGTTGAGAGGTAACTCCCCTACCTTCACTTTTCCATTCTCTAGGTGGATGGTAACATACTTGTTCCATTCTGGTGGATCCATCTCTGGATAGTCC
>JAGLRI010000013.1 GCA_023136395.1 Candidatus Bathyarchaeota archaeon
TAAAATTATTAAATAGTTTTTAAAAGGAAGTTGACAGCTTAAATTAAGCGCAATATGGTACTACTACTTACTTGAGAAGCAAGTCAATAAGAATTTAGCATATAAAAATAGTAATTCTTTTAAACGAACAATTCGTTGTTGAAGTAATAGTTATTCTAGAGTAATTGTGGGGTTTCGCTGGTGTGTGGAATATTTGGTTGCATTCTAAAGGAAGGCGATGCAGCTCCTATCGTCCACGATGCGTTAAAAAGGCTTGAGTACCGAGGTTATGATTCCGTTGGAGAAGCTACAATTCACGATAATAAACTTTTCATAAAGAAGGATCAAGGAAAAATAGAGGAGGTTCATGCACTCCATAACTTGGATAATCTCCCGGGTCGAATAGCAATAGGACACACGAGATGGGCGACCCACGGAGCACCTTCAATGAGAAATGCACACCCGCACATTGATTGCAATGGACAAATCGCTGTCGTTCACAATGGAATCATCGAAAACTTTAGTGAACTAAAGAAGGATCTTGAAGAACATGGACATCTCTTCCAGTCTAAAACAGACAGCGAGGTTGTCCCCCACCTTATTGAAGAAAAGTTGAAGGGAGGATTAACCTTCCTTGAGGCGTTACGTGAAACCGCAAAGCATTTAGAGGGAGCATTTTCTCTGGCAGTAATTTCAGTTATGGAGCCTAACAAAATCTTCTGTATCAGAAAAGAAAGCCCTCTTATTGTGGGAATTGCTAAAAACGCGACTTACTGTGCCTCAGACATCCCTGCTATTCGCCCATTAACTGACAAGGCAGTTACAATTGAGAATGGGGAGTTGGTCGTTCTTGAGGATGAAGGATATAAAATCTGGAGGATTGCTGACTGGAGCCGCATATCAAGGAATCCTAAGATCATTCCGTGGAGCCCTGAGATGGCTGAAAAACAGGGTTACCCCCACTTTATGCTTAAGGAAATTCATGAACAACCCCCCAGCCTTAGAAACACACTCAGGTTGCAGGAAAAATATCTGGATTTAATGACAGCCTTTCTTGATCGCGCCAAAGATGTGTTTTTAGTAGCTTGCGGGACATCCTATAACGCGTGTCTTGCAGCTTCATACATGTTTTCTAAATTGGCTTTGTTGGCAACTCACCCCGTTATCGCATCAGAGTTCATTGAACAGCAAGGAAGAGCCATAAATATTGATAGTACCATCCTCGCCGTTAGTCAATCCGGCGAAACTGCTGATACTTTATCTGCTGTTGAATATGCTAGGCTTCGTGCTGCTACAGTCCTAGGATTAACCAACGTCATAGGATCCACGTTAACCCGTATTTCCCGTGTTTATATCTGTCAACAGTCGGGTCCAGAGATTGGGGTTGCAGCCACAAAAACTTTTACCGCCCAACTTTCTGTGCTCGCTCAGCTTGCGTTTAGGCTTGCTGAGAAAAGAGGAAAGGTCTCCCACGAAGAAATTGAGCAACTAGAAGAAAAATTGATACAAATTCCAGACATTGCTGAGATAGTTATCCAAAATCAGAAGAAAAAGATAGAACAAATCGCTAAAAAATATTATAGCAAACAATGCTTCTTCTTTTTAGGGCGAGGAATAAGTTCAGCCACTGCTCTTGAAGGTAGGCTGAAGCTCTTAGAGATCGCTTATGTTCCAGCAATAGCCTTTCCTGCGGGAGAAAGCAAGCACGGACCGCTTAGTTTAGTTGAAAAGGGTTTTCCTGTAGTCTTCGTTTGTCCTAAGGACGAAAACCACAAAACATCAGTGGGAAACATTATGGAGCTTAAAGCTCGAGGAGCTTCTATCATAGCAATAATTGAAGAGGGAGACGAAGAAATCAAGAATATAGCCGATGACTACATCGAAATAGTAAAAGGTGTACCAGAAGTTCTTTCGCCAATTGTGTACGTTATACCATTGCAATTCTTTGCATATTATACGGTAGTGCATAGAGGCTTAGATCCTGATCGTCCGCGTAATTTAGCAAAATCTGTAACTGTTAAATAATGCATGTATTTCACACCAATCGATATATGACAAAAAAACGTGTATTTATTATAAATTTACAAAATTTTTCTGTAAATGCGCGCGCAACGGTAAATGATGTTAGCAAGGACCAAAGCAACACGATAGTCTTAACGTTACCACTCGAAATGTTAAAATCAGCTGGAGCTAGCTAGCAAGGAGTAGTAATTATATCAGCAATAAGTTCCAAATTCGACCAAAGTTAAAGGGGTAACACAACACAATTAATTCTCAAAAATATCTTAAAGTATAGTAACGAACTTCACATATTAAGTTGAGAGATCCCATCACGTAACGACAGAGTCGCTATTAAACTCGCTAAGAACTTCTTCAAGGGTTTTGAGCATCAGGTCAATATCGTCAAATTCAACATATCCCATATTTCCGATTCTAAAGGTTGTTTCTCTAATTTTCCCATAACCCTTTGCGAGTTCAAATCCCTTTTTGCGCATTTTATCATATATTTTAATTCCACTAATGTTGCTTGGCGAATTTATACAGGATACCGTTGGACTCGCATAATCCCTGTTAGGATATAGACTTAACCCCAATTTCTCTACTCCTTCCCTGATTCTTCGGTTTCTTTCAGAATACAAGTTAAAGTATTTATCTTTCCCACCCCAACCATTTATCAACTTCAAGATTCTGTTAAAGCCACATATCTGAGGTATTACTGAAGTCATAGGTGTACCTGCGTTTTTTTGATATCTCTCCCATAACTTGAAATCGAAATACCAACCTTTGTTCCTGACAAATCCTGATCTTTTTAGAGCTTCTTTACTTACGCTACCCACAGCAAGGCCAGGAGGAACTCCAAAACATTTTTGTGAACTTGTGAAACAGATATCAAGACCCCATTTATCTACTTTTATTTCAGTTCCACCCATAGAGCTCACCGCGTCGACGAATAGGAGTTTACCATGTTTTTTAACAACATCAGCAAGATGTTCTAATGGGTTTATCAAGCCAATGCTTGTTTCATTGTGGGTAATGGAAACGGCTTCAACATCAGGACAGCTTGACAATTTATCATCAAGTAAATCAGGGGTAATAGGTTCCCCCAAGGTAGTTTCGAGTTTTTCGACAGACTTCCCATTCGAAATAGCTACATCTGAGAATCTCTTCCCAAAGCTTCCATTTATACAACATAAAATTTTTTTTTCAACACAATTTCTTACTGATCCTTCCATAAAACCGGTACCCGTGCTCGAAAATAAGAAAACTTGATTTTTTGTTTCTATAAATTTTTGTATCAATGCTATAGTTTCTCTATGCAGTGTTTTGTACTTCTCACTACGATGACTGAACATTTGACGTTTCATCTCTTCAAGAACCTGAGGATAACATGCAACAGGACCCACTGTAAACAATTTCATTTTATGCACCTCGTAATCACGTCGAAGGATACAATAAAGAGAAAAGTATCCTTTTTTAAGAGTTTTGCATTTAAATTTATTATTTATGGTTCTTTGTTAGAAAGAACTTAATCTATTAACTATAATATTATGGCGAGAAGATTGACCTTGCTGAATGTAGATTTAAACTATATCGTACTTGCTCAGGCACTGAAACCGTTTGCATCAGCTCTTAAATTAGGTAGAAATACCCCCTGTAAATGCAGATGTGTGTGATTTTCATGTCGAAAATAATTGTTGACACTAGGGAAAGTTACTGGGTTAAAAAAAATTTAATGAAACTCGGAACACAAGTTATTGAAAGAACAATATCTCCTGCGGATTATGTGTTTTCTGAGGAGTGTGCTGTTGAGAGGAAGGAGTTTAAAGATTTCTTAAGCTCAATCTACGATGGGAGGCTCTTTGAGCAAACACAACGTCTATCTGCAGTATATGAAAATGCTTATCTAGTGGTGGAGGGGGCGGTAGCTCAAGGGTTAAATGAAATTCCGAATCCACTTGTATTCTGGGGCGCGCTTGCGAAGGTAGTCTCAGAAAGAAATATATCTATAATCTTCACGTTAAACGAGAACCATACAGCTATGTTTCTCCACAGCCTTGCTAAAAAACTTCAAGAAAAGAATAAAAAAAAGATAGTTGTAAGACATAAACCGAAATTCTATACATTAAGACAAAAGCAACTCTTTGCAGTGCAGAGCCTACCAAACATAGGTTCTAGGAGAGCTGAGAATTTACTTAAACGGTTTAGAAGCGTAAGAAACGTTTTTACTGCTTCAGTCAAGGATCTTCTCTCAATAGAAGGATTAGGTAAGAAAACAGTCTCCAAAATTAAGGAATTATTAGATACAAAATATCCCGGATTAGAAATGTAGATGTTAATAATTAGTTTATGTTCCTGGTATGAAGCCTACAATCGCCATTAAGCTCAAAACAGCTTCCTATATCTGCTGTGTTCAGAACCTTTGGTAGTGGTTTGGGCGCATGCTTTACAAGAAAACGCGTTTTGATGTTTTTTGACCTTTTTTTATTGTTAATTAGCAAAATAAGCTCAAACCCGATAGTATTCAGTAAAGTTATATGGTGCGGGGGGAGGGATTCGAACCCTCTCGTTAAGGATTTAATAACCCCTAATCTCGAACCCCTACGGGACAGCCGCCTATACCCAAAGAGTTGGCTCCTTACAGGGCTGCGCCTTTTGTTGGTTAAAGCCTTTAACCTGGCTTGGCAACCCCCGCCTAGGCAAAGCTAGTAACTCGCACGCCGTTAATTAAATTTTCTTTATATAAATTGACGGTTAAGCTAACTTGTTATTTAGTGACCAATAATTTTCATTTTTTCTCAAAAAGTTTTTTTACGATGCATTCTCAGAAAGACTGATCAGGATAGATGTTGGAATGAAAGCGGTAGTCTTAGCTGGAGGCTTCGGGACGAGATTGCGACCACTTAGTTGTACCAGACCTAAGCTTCTATTTCCAGTTGGCAACAAGCCTTTGTTAGACTGGACGTTAAAGAAGCTAGCAAAGAGTGGAGTTGAAGAGGTTGTGCTGGCAGTAAATTATATGGCTGAAGCCTTCATTCATCGTTATGGGAACTCAAAATACGGTATGAAGTTGCTGTACTCCAAGGAAGATAAGCCTCTACGAACGGGGGGTGCAATTAAGAAGGCGGAGGAATTAATTGGGCACGAAGAACCGTTCCTTGTATTAAACGGAGATATCCTTGCTAACATCAGTTACAAAGAACTTGTGGAGAAAAATAGAGTAAATAATGCAATTGCAACGATAGCACTTTATAGAGTTGAAGATACAAGCCAATATGGGGTTGTGGAGTTAACTGAAAAAGGTTGTGTGACACAATTTGTAGAAAAGCCCAGCTCAGATAAAACAACTAGCGATCTGGTAAATGCAGGAATTTATGTTTTTGATCCAAAGATATTTGAGTACATTCCATGCAATAAACCTGTCTCGATTGAGAATGAAGTATTTCCAAAGTTGGCAGTTGAAGGAAAACTTTACGGTCACATTTTTGAAGGTATGTGGATTGACATTGGGGAGCTTAAAAACTATCTTAAGGCAAACCAGCTTTTACTAGATATAGAGATTAAAAAGAGCCAACTAGCGAGCGATGTAATCCTAGAGGGAAAGGTAGAGATTAAGGCTCCTATAGTGATCGATAGAAAAACAATCATTGGAGAAAAATCAAAGATAGGTCCCCATGTCTCCCTTGGAGAACGAGTGTCTGTAGGGAAAGGTGTTAGTATCGAAAATTCAGTGATTTTTCCAGGAACTATGATTTCAGATTTTACATCTATAAGAGGTGCAATTATTGGTGAAAGCGCTATAATCGGAAGATGGGTAAAGATTGAGGATGAATGCATAGTCGGGGACCACGCCATGATCCAGGACAAAGTCACTCTGACACGAGGCGTAACTGTTTGTCCCTCCAAAGAAGTTACTGAAAGCGTGCTAAGCCCGATAAGGGTAATGTAGAAAACGAAAAATTAATACAAATAGTAATATAATAACTAGTACAAACAGTAATATAATAACTAGTACAAACAGTAATATAATAACTAGTACAAACAGTAAAATGGTGGATAAATTTGGAATATGAGGAAGGAAGACGTATAAGAGTTCCTAGCATTCGCATTAGAGGCCTTAGTATCGTTGCAATAGTTTTAGTTGCCGTTATAGCAGTTGCTTTGTTCCTCAGCGTTGGTAGAGTAAACGTTGGTTACGTAGTAGTTATAGTGGATCCTCTAGGGGGCACAATTAGTAGTGCGGGAGATGGTTCATCAGCTCGTTACTTCTTTAAGCCCCCATGGGCAACCACGCAGCAGATCTACGTGGCAACCGAATCTGTTCACATGTGGACTGACATAGATCCAACGACTGGTCAGGCTATCTTTGGAGATTTTCCAGCAGTTCCCTCCCTAACACAGGATGGGTTAGGAGTTGATGTGGACGTAACTGTTAGATGGACCCTAGCACCGAGTTTGATTGCAGACCTTTACAGGAAGTATCCCGCTGGAGATTGGGAGGATAGAGCAATCGTTTCAATCATACGCGAAGCCATCAGGGACACCTTAGTTCAATTTACTGCAATACAAACAATAGAAGAAAGGAAAAACATAGCTACAATTCTTGAAATAACGCTTAGAGAGCAGTTGGGGTTAGAACCATCATTGGTTAACGCAACTATTTTGGGAACCATTGATTTAAGGGAGGTAGCGCTACCACCAACATTCATAGCTGCAATTGAGGCGAAGCTTGCAGCTGAGCAACTTGCAATAGCTGCTCAGTTTAACGCAACTAAAATTTTAGTATTAGCTAACGCTACTAAAGCAGCAACAGTAATTGAGGCTCTGGGGGAAGCTGAAGCGATGGAGACCGTGGCTGACGCAATTAGAACCGCAATAGATTCCATCGGTGAAGAGTATGCGGAATTATACATATGGAGTGAGAGCCTAAAGGACATCGCTGAAAAAGGGGGTTTGATAGTAGTTGTAGGCCCAAATCAATCCGTACCTATCATAGTTAGCCCCTAGCTAAAGAAAGAGTAACAAACCAATCCTAACAAAGCTAAAAATCCTTAAAAAAGGCTAAAAGATTAAATGCATCTACTGTATAGGCTAAAACACTAGAAATATTCGGTGGAGAACACTTTTGGAAAGCGAGGGGAAATTTAAGACACCAACGTATTTAATGTTGACGTTAGAAGAATTTGTTCGGTTAATCATTTGCATAGTGTTTGATCTTGTTGAATTAGCTATTCCAATCTTGCTTACTCCATTAGTGGGTGATACAATAGATATTATGGGATTTTGGGCAAGCACCCTCATGTTTGGCTGGATTGGATGCTTATCAATACTCGAGTTGGTGCCTATGGCTGATTACTTTCCAGTCTTCATTTTAACTTGGGCTGTATGGTACTATAGGAAAAAGAGGAGAGAGAAGATAGAACTAGAAAAAATTCAGAAAAAGTGGATGTGAAGTTTTTCACTAGTATCTTCATATAATGTTCTTGGAGGAAATTGCATGATGCAATCAAAGCGTCTTTTCGGAACTAATGGAATAAGAGGTGTAATTAACGCTGATTTAACCTCTGAATGCGTGATGAAATTGGGGGTTGCTATTGGAACTTTTTTTAAGGGTGGACAAATTCTAGTGGGGCGTGATGGCAGAACTAGCAGTCCAATGTTTGTACATTCGATCACTGGGGGACTGATTTCAACTGGATGCACCATTTACGATGTTGGATTGGTACCTACCCCTGCGATTCAATACGCAGTTAAACGTTATCAGATGGATGGAGGAATTATGGTCACTGCCTCCCACAATCCTCCACAATACAACGGGATAAAGGTTATCGCAGATGATGGGATTGAATTGCCACGGGAGTATGAAATTGAGATTGAGAACATTTTTTATCATGAAAAATTCCAGTGGGCTGAATGGGAACAAGTTGAAAAGGTTCATCATTTGTTTGGTATTTTGAGCACTTATACAGAGGCTATTAAACAACATGTGGATATTCGCACCATTCGGAAAAAGTGTTTTCATGTGGTTGTTGATCCGGGAAATGGCGTCGGTGGTTTAACTGCCCCTTATCTGCTTAGAGAGATGGGATGCAACGTGACGACGATAAATGCAAACGTTGACGGAACCTTTCCGAGAAGATCCCCAGAACCTAAACTAGAAAATCTGATTGAACTTTCATTAGCGGTAAGAGCGGTTAAAGCAGACATGGGTGTCGCATACGATGGAGATGCTGACCGATCCATTTTTGTAGATGAAAAAGGCAAAATTCACTGGGGAGACCGAACATTTGCTCTAATTGAAAAATTCTTTTTAATGAAACATCCAGGAGAAAACATTGTCACCCCCATAAGTTCTTCAGGGCTCATTGAAGAAATAGCTGAGAAGTATAGCGGGAAAGTTGTTTGGACTAAAGTTGGCAGCATTATCGTTTCTCGCATGATGAAAAAAATTGACGCAAAACTTGGGGGTGAAGAAAATGGAGGCGTTTTTTACGCCCCGCATCAATCAGTTCGAGATGGAGCAATGACCACCGCGTTAATTTTAAATATAATGGCTAAAAACAGAAGGAAGTTGTCTGAACTACTTTCGGAGTTACCTAAATATTATATAGAAAAAGAAGAGTTAGAATGCCCCCACGAACTCAAAGTGAAGGTGTTAGAGGAATTTATTGATCAAATAAAAGGTATAATCATTGATACAATCGATGGCGCAAAGATACGATTCCAAGATAAAAGTTCAATTCTCATAAGGCCTAGTGGGACAGAACCGATATTCAGATTTTACTCCGAGGGAAAAACTAGAAAAAGGGTAGTTCAACTTGTTAAGGAATACAAAACCAAACTTGATGAAATAATTAGAAAATTGCAGAATCGTCAATAATTGAAGAACAACCGCAAGTATGAAATTAAATATTCAAAAACCATTCATACGTGCAAATGAATAATGTTTTTAGGCGAAGATGTCTTATTTTGAGTGAATTGGGGAAGAATATGCAGGTCTTTGTTCGTTACTTGGGTCTCTTCAGAACCGCGATAAAGAAAGACAAAGATGAAATTGAACTTAGGGAAAGTTCTCTCATTAAAGAGTTGATGAATAAGCTTGTTGAGTTATATGGTGAACCAATCAAAAAACTGTTCGATGTTAAGGAAAATATACTTGATCCACCCTTTATAGTCACAGTTAATAATGTTTCAGCGGATCAACTTCAGGGGATGAAGACAAAACTTAAAGAAGGAGATAGAATCGGTTTTATGACCCTTGTAAGTGGAGGGTGATCTATCCACAATACTGTTACGTTAAAACACTATGCACCAACATAAATAGTTCAAATTTAAAAAACATGTTCTCAAACCTTGTATCCATGTTTTCCGACTAGAGGGACAAATGCAACTACCCCCAAGTTTTCCCTCACAATCTTATCGTCGATCTTTCTGATTCGCAAAAGGGTTTGATAAAGATAGATACCGCCCACGGGTATGACCAAGACTCCTCCGTTCTTTAACTGCTCAGTTAATGGCTTAGGTATCTCTGGAGCTGCTGCCGTAACAAGTACGCGATTGTATGGAGCTTCCTCTGAATACCCCGTCGAACCGTCTCTACTGACGACGGTGATGCGGTCCCCATATCTCGCTTCTTCAATGTTTTCTCTAGCAAGTTTCGCCAGTTCAGGAACTATTTCCACAGTATAAATGTGTCCCCAATCCTCCTTTGGTGTATTATTGGGAGCAACAATCTCTGCTAATGTAGAGGCATGCCAACCTGATCCAGAACCTATCTCTAGGACCTTGTGTCCCACTTCCAACTCAAGAGCTTCATCCATAATTGAAACCATGTTTCGCCCAATTGATCGATTAGATCAATTGAGAGGCGCTGAAATCGTCTGTCCAAACCCTATTGGAAGTGGAGAATCGATAGCCGCGTGCATCTTTACTCCCTCGGGGAGAAAGGGTTCTCGAGAGACTTGACGGAGAGCTTTGGTAACGTGGGATGAACGAAGCATACCTTCTCTAATTAACTTTTGAATTAATTCTTCCCATCTTTTTTGTTCAAAGTGTCTTCTCATTTTTATTCACAAGAAAATGATTAAGGATACATTTTAAGATTTATGGTAGTAAAAATGGGTCATTATAAGAAATGAAGATGTTGAGACAAACACTCATTCTATTTTCGTTGGTGGAGCTATTCAGTATTTGAAGCACATTTTGTGCCGCTCTTTTCAAGTATTTCTCACTACATCCAACGTTCTAAGCCATATTTTTTCTTCGGTATAAGATTTTTCGAGGGATTAAACTCCAAACGACCGTAAACTCCGTCATATCCAGGTATAACTTTTACTTCTCCGCCTCTGACTCGAACAACAGCTTCTGCAATCCTTGGATCAACGATTTTAGACATCTCTTCTTTAGACGCGTCTATTAATACATTATACTCGGACCCAAATCCTGAAATAAGAGCATTGTAGATGGACCAAACCCCTTTAGCGCCGGGATACGTTACACCCACAATTGTAGAGATAATCTCGGACAGGGGTAGAAGGTGTAAATAGTCTATAGCGTTCTTATGTTTGAATCCTTTAGGACGATCAGAAAGTTCCTCCACTCGTTGTTCAACACCCGTTGTGAGTTTCCTATGGCAGATTGGGCAGTGATTCCCAAACTTTATTGCCTCTTTTGGAGAAAGAGAAACTTTGCAGTTTCTGTGGCCGGTCCAGTGATATTTACCATACGCTGGATTCGTCTCAATGGTAAATTTAAAACGAGTCAAATCCTTTTTACGTATGACTTCAATCACTTCTTGATATGTTAGACGGTTAAGGTCAAATACATTGGCTTCTCTTCCAATTCGCCACGGCCAAGGTGAATGAGAATCGCTATTCGAGATTAAAACAAATCGTTCCAAGGAACTTAACCGCCAATTCATAGGCGGATCTGAAGAAAGCCCTGTTTCCAAGGCCGGAATTTGGTTAGTCATGTCCTGGTAGCAATCCTCAATTCTATCGAATCCGCTGAATGCGCCAAAAATGCTGAACCATGGGGTCCAAACATGTGCAGGTATCACAACATTTTCATTTGAAACTTCCATTATTTCCTCAACAAGTTGAGGTGCGGTCATTTTCAAGATTGGTCTTCCATCGGTCGTGAGATCACCATATCTTGCTAATCGCTCGTTGATTTGAATAGCTGTTCGAATACTCGGGGTTAAGATAATATGATGGATCTTTTTGACTCTTCCCTCAAAAGTGAAGATAGTGGAAACCTCTCCCGTTATCATGTAGCGTATTGACGATTCGGGGTCTATAGACGGCTTGTAAAGGTTAATGTCTGAAACTTCAACTAAATCATTACTTAATTCCTTGAGCCACAGAGGATGAGTAAAGTCTCCTGTACCAATTAAGTTTAAGCCCTTAATTATGGCATAACGGGTAATTTCATGTATATTCATTCTCGGGCTTGTGGCACGACTGTATTTACTGTGAATATGAAAATCCGCTATTACCCTCAATCATCCTTAACCTCCTTCGCTAAGTACTTTTTGAAAATCTTCTCCCAGTCGATTTTAAGCATCCCAAACACGATTATCATTAAAATTACGGTAGTAAGAATAATTCCCACCCATCCACCTTCACCGAGTATGTTTTGAATGAATTGGATGGAGTGTTTACCGCTATACGCCAAGATATAGCTCATAAGTAATTTTCCAAGAAAGCATGGAATGAAGGCTTTGATAAACTTGTATCGCATAATCCCTAAAGGGATAAAGAGAAGGTCGTCGGGTAGAGGGGTTAAAGCGAAGAGAAAGATTCCCCAGGATCCATAGCGATCGAAAAGTTTCATCATAAAATCCATCTTCCTTTGTTGCTTTTCACTCACCATCTTTCTTCCATAATATCCTGCTACATACCCAGAAAATTCACCAACGGCAGAACCCAAACCACCAGCAATAGCAACAAAAAATGGATCTAAGAATCCGCCCATAAGGTAAATAATAAGAGTATAAGGTATAGGAAAAATTATGGTCATGGCTCCAAGAAGGCTGGTGAAAAAAACACCAAGATAACCATATTGTTGCGCGAAGGCGAAAATAATTTCAAAAAATTGCAAATAGATCGTCTCTATGATTTTTAATATTTTCTTCACTTTATTTGTTGGCACTAGCAATATCTGTTGCGCATTGTATAAGATTTTGCGTGTGTAGTGAAATTAAAAATAATTCCATTTATGTCTGCTAAACAGGAATCGAAGAGATGATATTAATAAAAAGGTTAAATGCGGAGCATTATCTCATCCACATAAACTTTCATTAAGTCAGCAAAGTGGGTAATAGTACCAGAAGAATACGGCTTAACAGAGTCGAATGATTTATCCATGGTATCTCCGGGTACAAATTGCTGGAAAACAAACCTCTTCGCACCTTTTATCAGTTCACCCATTTTTGGAATACATTTTTCATCGACAAAGCTTGGTACAACTGTACTCCTAAATTCATAATTTGTGCTTCCCTGTTTTAGAATTTTGATAGTTCGTAGAAACTTTTTTATGTCTTTTGCTCCCAATTGCACATATTGCTCTGGACAAGTTTTGATATCCATTGCAACATAATCCAGAAAAGGTAGGCATTTTTTTAGTACATCAGGAAAGAAACCGTTTGTGTCCATTTTTATAGCAAATCCCATTTTTTTCAGTTTCATTAGAAAAGTAGGAATGTCTGATTGCATGGTGGGTTCGCCTCCAGTTATAACTATCGAATCCACAAATTTTTTTCTAGATTTTAGAATTCTGAGAGCATTTTCTTCTGATAAAAACGGTCCTTTGGGTTCTAGGACCAATCTCCAATTATGACAAAATGGACAACGCAGGTTACAACCGGGAGTAAATAATATGGTAGCTATTCTGTCTGGGAAGTCTATGAGGCTAGTTTTTTGGATCCCACTAAAGTTCATATATTCACCGAGCACGCGCCGTCAAAAATAGAGATTGCTCGAAAGTTTTACGTTGATTGAACTCGGCTTGTTTACCATTGTTCCACTGATTAACTGGTCTCAGGTAACCTACTACCCTAGAATAAACTTCACAATTTACCCAACAAACCGGACATTCTTTGTGTTCTCCCTTAAGATATCCATGGGTTGGACACACGCTGAACGTCGGGGTAAGTGTGAAATATGGTAAATGGGAGTTTTCAGCTACAAGTTTTACAAGTTTGGCTGTTGCCTTCCACGAGGGGAGGCGTTCACCAAGGAAGATGTGAAATACCGTTCCTCCAGTATATAAAGTCTGGAGTTTGTCTTGGTGCTCCAATGACTCGAAGAGGTCACTACTGTAATCAACAGGTAGTTGTGTAGAGTTGGTGTAAAAGGGTTCTGAGCCTTTTAAGAGATTCTTTTCATTCGAAACAATGATTCCGGGATATTTTTTCTTATCAATACGTGCTAATCGATAGGATGTTCCTTCGGCAGGAGTAGCCTCAAGGTTGTACATGTTTTCTGTTTCTTCTTGGTAATCTAAGAGTTTATGCCTCATGAAATTTAGTGTTTTAACTGCAAATTCAGATCCCTCGTGGATAGTAATATCGTATCCAAAGAGGTTAAGAAGCGCTTCATTCATCCCAATCAAACCAATAGTCGAAAAGTGGTTGATCCAATATTTTCCGTACGCTTCTTTTTTAAAGCGGAGGTAATAACTAGAATAGGGATACAAACCTTTCTCTGTAAACTGCTCAAGTACCTTCCTCTTTATCTCTAAGCTATCTCGAGAGGCATCCATTAAATCTTCTAAGCGCTCAAAGAACTCGTCTTCGTTCTTTGAAAGGTAACCAATTCGTGGGAGATTAATTGTAACCACTCCAATTGAGCCAGTTAGAGGATTTGCCCCAAAAAAACCGCCACCACGCTTTCGCAGTTCTCTGTTGTCTATTCTTAAGTGACAGCACATGCTCCGCACATCTTCTGGCTTCATGTCACTGTTTATAAAGTTAGAGAAGTAGGGTATACCGTATTTGGCTGTCATCTCGAATATCTTCTGAGCTACAGAAGATTCCCAATTAAAATCAGAACTTATGTTGTATGTGGGTATTGGAAAAGTGAATACCCTACCTTTAGCGTCACCTTCACCCAAAACCTCCGCAAACATTGCATTAAATAAATCTATCTCATTTTGGAAATCGCCGTAGGTATCATTAATTATTTTTCCGCCAAACACTACTGGCTCATTCTTCATGAAGTCTGGAACCGTTAGGTCCATTGTTACATTAGTAAATGGAGTTTGGAATCCCACTCTTGTTGGGATGTTTATATTGAAAAGAAACTCTTGAAGTGCTTGTTTTACATCTCTGTCATTTAATCCATCGTAACGGATGAATGGTGCAAGATAAGAATCAAAATTGCTGAATGCTTGGGCTCCTGCCGCTTCTCCTTGGAGAGTATAGAAGAAATTTACTATTTGACCTAATGCTGTTCTAAAATGCTTAGCAGGTTTACTCTCTATCTTTCCGGATACACCTCCAAAACCGGAAAGTAGAAGATCCATCAAATCCCAACCAACGCAATAAGACCCGAGTATTCCAAGATCGTGAATATGTATATCCCCCGAAGAATGTAACTTTCCAATACTGTGAGGGTATATCCTTGAAATCCAGTATTTAGCGATTACCGTAGAAGACAGATAGTTGTTCAACCCTTGAAGAGAGTAACTCATGTTAGCGTTTTCGCGAACGCGCCAATCTTCGACTTCAAGGTATTGATCTACTAGATCATCAGAACTTAGAATAGCAGCTAATATCCTCAAATCTTCATGTTGTTTTCGGTATAAAATATAAGCCTTTGCAGTTCTTGCATGACCATTCTCTATAAGTATCTTTTCCACTAAGTCTTGAATCTCTTCAACTGTGGAAACACCTTCATCTCCAAAACGTTTCTCCAGTTCACTAACTACTTGTTCACATAATCGCGTGGCGACACTTTTATCTTTACCTCCAACCGCCTTGGCAGCCTTCCAGATGGCGTTGGTTATCCGGTTACTATCAAATTCATCAAGTTTCCCGTCTCTTTTTCTAATCCACTTCATTCTCAAACCAACCTAAGCTTAAGTCAAATGTTTTCAATGTTACAATGCTTTTCAAATATGATATGTTACCAATTATTAATCTATAAAAATAAATGCAATTATCTACAAAAATAAATAAAAATTAAAGATGAAATGTTTTAAAAATTTAATTAAAAATAATTATCTAAAAATTTATACATATAATAATTATCTAAAATACTTCCGTTTCATAGTCATATAGTTAACTAAAACAATTACTTAATTGTTACCTCAAATCAGAATTCTAACATATATGTTTCTCTTCTTCGGATTATTCGTCTCTTCTCCATAATTCTCGTTTCAGCAAATCTCGAACTGAAGCCCTAATGGCAGCGCTTCGACTTGGATACATGTTCGCCCTCACGAGGTCATCAAGACCTTCTAAATAAGCTTCTGGAAGCAAAACCGTTACAAGCTTCATTGCGTTTCACCCCAA
>JAGLRI010000130.1 GCA_023136395.1 Candidatus Bathyarchaeota archaeon
GGGCCAGTTGTGTCGTCTCCAAGAGCGAGGAGTGTGGCAGTTGATCCGACAATTATTCCCCTCGCATCTTGCAGAATCATTTTAATTTTTGGTACCAGTTGGCTGAGGACGTCGTCGATGAGAAAAAGAATTAGCAGAGTATCTGCGTCCTCAACCACCCATGATTCTTCATCAGCAGGGTCAAGTTTAGGTCTTATTTCTGTCGACAGTTGAGTATAAGCCTCCGTCAAAAAACTGGCACTGTAGTTTCCAATAACCTCGTCAACCTTATTGAGAAGCGAGTTTTTGTATGTTGCATTTTTAAAATCGGTGTCCGATAAGTTTGCAATATTAGTTTTTAAGAGGTCAAAACTATCCGAAATGATCGACCTATTAGTGACAAATGTAGCGAGGTAATTTCCACTTCCAAAATATGTTAGTTCAATCCATGAGGGATTAGCTTCTTTAAATATGCCACGTCCTTCTTGGAAGAGAATTTTTACCAAAGGCTCAGTTAATCCACTCACTGGATCACTATTTTCTTTTTGCAAGTTAAAATAGAAAGAGGTGAGGTTTCCGTCTGTTTCTTTTAAATCTAAAATCGTGAGGTTTAACTCTACATTGGCATTATCTTCCCAACCATAAAGACCATAGTTTAAGATGTCGAGAGTCATGTTTGCGGAAACCATTGAGTAGCCCTGAAAGGAATCCCATCTGCACTCGAAGGTCGGTATAGAGGTGGTGAGGTTTAATCCTTGTGTGGGATACCCCATAACGGTGGAATTCTGCCAATTTGATACAAACTCGTATCCTACATTCCTGGCTTCAGGATAGTCCTCCAATTTCATAAATTCATTGTAGAGCCGAACACTAGCTTTGAAATCTAATTCCGTCGAGACACCGGCTAGCGATAATGCTAGAGTTCTGCGAAAGTTTAAATTTACCTGAGTTGTAACCTCTCTAAACTCTTTTTTTGAAAAGCTTAGATATGAAAGTGATGTATTAGCAAGTAGTGACGCTAATGTTATCATTATTATGACCACTCCAAATGCGAATAAAATCATGAATTGTCCCCGCTTGTTGTTAACCAATCTACGCTTAATCATCTCATCCACCCCTTATGAGAGTGAGTTGAATGGTAACAACGTCATATTTAACCGTAAAGAGGAGATTCTTTGCTATAGCGGTGTATATGTCCACCAAGTCTTCAGCAGATGGTGCATAATAATACCCCTCGGTTGCAATTTGTTTCAGAAGTTCTTCATCAAAGTTTTCGGTGTTAGCGCCTAAACCGATAGAATAAGTTGTGATGCCAATTTCTGCAGAATTTTCTGATTCGCTTATGGCGTATTCTCGTGCATAGGATTCAGGCTCAGGTCTGTTAGTCTTACCGTCTGATAGAAGGATATATGTCCAAACAGAGTCACTTCTTCCATAGGATTGGAAGTGCTCATTTGCCATGTTTATGCTATCGCCTATATTTGTGTATCCAGAAGCTACTAAGGAATCGATTGCCGATTTAATCTCAACCGTGTTATTTGTCAACTGGACATCCAGAGTTGCTTCACTAGAAAAAGAGATAACTCCGACTCTAGCAAGGGACATGTTGAGTTGATCAATGAAGATCTTTGTGGACTCTTTGGCGTAATAGATTTTACTAAATTCGTCTCCAGGTTCTACATCGTTCATACTTCCTGACCTGTCGATAAGGAGCATTATGTCAATTTTTTGTTTTTCATGTTTAATATAAGGAAAAGAGACAGTAGCAACATGTTGTAGAGACACAACGTCTAATCCTGAAGAGAAGTCTTGTCCCACTACATTAGTCAACCATGCAAGTGGTTGATTCGTTATCGAGCTAAACAAAGTTAGATTGTAGAAGGTTTCAGGAGGAAGAAGGGTTCTCATCAGCTCTTTAAACTCTGACTCCCAGTTACCTTGATTTTGTATAATTTTCCTGATGACTCCTGAATTATCTAACACATGAAGTACATTAATACCGACTTCTTCTAGCTCACTAGCCTTAGCAACTGTATAGATACTTGAGAAAATAATTGATGCGGAGAGACCAGCTACTAGAATCATGCATGCAATTAATGCTTCGATAATCCTTATCTGGCCGCGTTTATTATAAATCATTAAATCAACTCCAAAGATCAAACTCCACATAGTAGGTGAAGTCTCCGATATCGACGTATCTGAAAACAGATTCCTTGTTTATTCCAAAAACAGAACCTGTGGAATAATTAATGGCTTGAATCAAGGGTACGTCACTCTCCACGACACGGTCACCCTCAATATAAAAATTATAATCTGTAGGTTCTGTTTTCACTACTTTAATTCCTAATTGGTCTGCACAAACGACGATAACATGATTTTCTGTCCATCCCGTAAAGTTTAGTGTACATATTCCATCAATATTAGAAATTGTAGATTGCGAGGGATAATTAGTGCCGGGAACCAAAGATTTTGGAACACAGTAACCAATAACGTTTACGTTCGGTAATAGACAGCCCTCGTAGTTTGTTAGGGTTAACGTAAAGTCTCCGTCCCCTTCAGAAGTAATGTCAATGATGAAAACTGGTGTTATTTTTAAGGAGAATTGGTAATTTTTATTCAACCCCAGAAGGCGCCTAGCTTTTCCAGGAGAAATATAATTTTCTGAATCTTCGCTCAATCGTATGATCTTATTAACGTCGAGAACATATGCCTCTAAACTATTTTGAGCCGCAAAACCAAGTGAAATTGGGTCTGTTAGATAACTTCCCCAGTTCGGGGGATCACCAGGCGACAAAAGAATTATATCAAGAATTTTTTCCGCCATCAGGTATCCGTTTTCTTGTTCTATTCGGGTAAGTTGATATGTCATTAAATTGAACATACTAACCTCGGTTACAGATAAAATCAAGAAAACAATAATGCCAGCACAAATATATTCGAAATTTACATGCAAGTTTTATGTCTACTCCCCTTCAATCTTTTACTCCCAAACCGATCGAAGTTTTTTCATCACTTTTCGAACACCAAGCAACGACATTTGCTAAGCTGGAAACAGTAACTTTAAGTTGGAGAGTAGTTTCAATAGGATCTGTTCCGTTGTAAACCATTATGTTCCCATTAGCGGACCAGGGGAGGTTAGATTCCGTAATAATCGTGGGGCGAGAAACTGGATAAGTCCTGATGGCGAAAAGCCACTCTTGAGTATTAGGATCCTTTATCTGCACAAGGGTTACGTTGTAATAATAAGTTTCACTTACAAATTCTGGAATATCAAGTTCTTTGATAATTAGCTGATCTAGGTTACTTAATGAACAGAGAGAAACTAAGTCAATTACATTAGATGAGACGTAATCAGCTACTTCTTCAAGTTGAGTTGCAATTATACGATTTTTGAAGGAGGAGTAAGATATTGAATAATAAATTCCAGCTACAACAAATAAAGATATCAGGGCTGTAGTCCCAATTACGTGGGAGAGGGTTACCGAGACCATTTTAACCTCCTCCTAAAATAGAGGTTTCCACGCCAACAACTACAAAATTTATTAATGTGGGATAGTCAGGATTTCCTCCCAAATCGCTCAAACAAATTGTTTCTGGTTCTTCAATATCCGATTTTTCAACACTTATTGTAAAATTGTTATAAAATTTGGTTTGATTAGCCTCCACTCCAATGTTTGTTGCTGTTATAGACGCCTTTTCTTGAAATTCAAGGATGCCGAATGTTATCTTTATCAGGGTAATTTCAACAAAATTGCAGATCTCATAATCTGTTCCGTTAAAAAATTCTGAAGTACCAGAGTTGATGCAACGGATACGGGAGTAGTCTAAAGCTATCCAAGCTCTATCAGATTGATAAACGTGGACTCGACCTAAGGAATCAGATACGCTGGTTAACAAAACAGATTCGCTGCCGGTTAAATTTTCTGGCACCGCGACACTTACCCTACTCCCTCCTTGA
>JAGLRI010000131.1 GCA_023136395.1 Candidatus Bathyarchaeota archaeon
GAATTAAATCTGAAATTTTTTAATTTTCGTAAAGGCAAAAAGGTTCGGAAAGGTAAAAAGGAAGTAGTAGAAGAGACAAAAAAAGTAGTGCTCATTCGTGAGCTTAAACCAGACTATAAAATAGTTGAAACATACTGGGTTCATGATCCATTCGCTAAGGTAAATATTGTTACCTCACCCGAATTCGGTGGCTATCAATACTTTGTGGAAGAAACTAAATTAACTGACGAAGAAAAAAAGGCTCAAGATAGGCTTATCGCTATCCTCGGAAAGGAGCTTGAGCCTCCAGAAAGTATTGATTTTAATGCTTCGTCCTACGTCTTAAATGAAGCAAAAAGGATCGTTACAAAGTATAGAAGGTCTTTAGAAAAGTTCACCCCAGAATCTTGGGGAAAAATTTTTTACTATGTTGTTCGAGACTTAGCTGGTTACGGGGAATTAAACGTTCTGTTGATTGATCCCACTATTGAAGATATTTCATGTAACAGTCTTCACAAGCCCATATATATCTGGCATCAAAAATACCAAAGTATCCCTACAAACATAGAATTTATTGACGAAAGATTCTACGACAACTTCCTTCTAAAGTTCGCACATATGTCCGAAAAACACGTCTCTAGCGCTAGTCCTATGCTCGATGCTATGCTTCCAGAAGGTCACAGACTTGCTGCTACCTTTATGAAAGAAGTGTCCCCTTTAGGAAGTAGCTTCTGCATTCGAAAGTTCAGATCCATCCCCTTCTCTATAATTGATCTAATAAAGCTAAGAACTTTAGACGCTGAGATTGCTGCATACCTTTGGGTTCTCCTAGAGAACAAAATGAACATCATGGTAATTGGGGGAACTGGGGCTGGAAAAACTAGCATGCTAAATGCTCTCACAGGATTGATACCTCCAAACGATAAGATCATAACCGTTGAAGAAATCGCTGAATTGAATCCTCCTCACGAAAACTGGGTGCAGCTCGTAAGCAGAAGAGGATTTCAGTTCGGATACTCAACTACTACAGCAATTTCTCTCTTCGACCTAGTAAAATTGAGCTTACGATACCGACCAGACTACCTCATCATAGGCGAAATCCGAGGTGAAGAAGCCTATGTCCTTTTTCAGGCGGTAGCAACTGGGCACGGTGGCCTCTGTACCATGCATGCTGATAGCTTGGATCATGCAGCAAAACGGTTAACTTCACCACCCATGAATGTAGCAGAAGTCTACATTCCTCTAATGAACGTTGGAATCTACGTAGCCCAAACTGAACTACCAAAAAAGGGAGTTGGGGACGTGTACGCAGTTGGAAGAAGAGTTAGAGGTATATGGGAGATTGTCGACTACGGTAAATACACCCATCTATCGTGGTGGTCCACCACCAATGACGTGTTTAAATCAAAACTTGATAAAAGCCATCTTTTAGATCAAATTGCAGAAAAACGCGGACTACAGAAAAAAGATCTTTTAAAAGAAATCGAAAAAAGGAAGAACCTCATACAAGAGATGTTAAAAAATAACATCGTGGATTATGGGGAAGTCGCAAACACCATCATGAACTACTATGCCTCCAACGGAGAAATCTCTATAGTTCAAAAAAAGAGCGAAGAACGTCGCCAAAGATTTTTAGAAAAAATACAGAATCCAGAAGAAAAAAAGGAACAAGTTGTAGTGAGAATCAAATGATAAATTTTAAAGCCTTCTGCCATGCTCACTTCAACTCACTAGGCAGGGCCCTTTTAAGGGTTTATAAAGGCTTGGAGGGGAACATGGACGCTGCAAATATGAAGACCCATCCTGAAGTTTATCTCTCCGTAGTCAGTTTTTTCTCCATTATTACGATTTCAATTCCCATCGCTTTTTTTTTCGTTTTCCCTATTTTTTTTCCAAACTTACTAAATATGCCAACAGGTTTTTTCAATCCTTTCTACTTACTAGCTTTCTCTCCCCTCTTGATATTGTTGGCTGGTCTCTTATTTCCAAAATTATTGGCCTCCAGTCGGGTTTCAAGACTTAAAGTTGAAATTCCATACGCTTCAATGTACCTGAGTGTAATGGCTAGCGGAGGATTATCACCTTACAGGAGCCTTCTCAGGATAAAGACGGTGAATCTTCTCCCAAAATTGAGTGATGAGATTAAAAGAATTCAAAGCCTAGTTTTGTCATCAGGTTTAGACCCTGTTTCTGCAATGGAGAAAGCTGCCAAAGTCATAGGTCTTACTGAATACAAGGAATTACTCCTCGGCTACGCTTCAACCCTTAGAACTGGAGGTGATGTACTACACTACCTTTATAGTCAAACAGAAGCCATGTTCCGGGAAATGGCAGCTAAAATTAAAGCCATGGGTGAAAACATGGCAATTTTAATGGAAGCGTACACTATCGTTGGAATTTTAGGAAGTTTGGGTCTTTACATGATTTTTGTCGTTTCATTTGCTTTCCCAGACATGGGAATGACTATTCCTCCAGAAATGTTTCTCCTCTTCGCTTTCGTCATTTTACCTATTATTTCGGTTGCATTCATGTATATGGCGGATCGTCTTCAAATTAATTACCCAGTGTCCTACTGGAAAAACTACTTAGTTTTTGCAGCAATGCTACCACTGGGATTACTTCTTATAACACAGGTTGTGTTGTCTTTTTTTTCTCAAAACTTTTTAATTTTTCCTTTTCTACAAAATTTCATTATTCTTCTCCGGACAGGATCCGGTTTAATGGATGGCTCTGAACCAGCGATAGGATTAGCTTTTTCCTTAATCGTAATATCTATTCCTATTGCGATTGTCGACTATTCCTACTCAAAGAAAGAAGGAGGGATTCTACAAGGAGTCACTAGATTTCTTAGAGATCTTGTAGAAACCAGAAAGACAGGTTTAAGCCCTGAAAGGTGTATTCAAGCGCTCTCAAAGAGAGACTATGGAAAATTTTCAAATCATCTTAAGACGATGAGTTCAGGGTTGAGTTGGGGTCTTTCACTCCGTAAAATCTTTGATGACTTTAGCAACAAAGTGAAGAACTGGCTGTCTCAAGTAAACATGTATCTCCTCATAGACTCCATCGAGATTGGTGGAGGAGCTGAGGAAAGTCTTGAGACGCTTGCTACTTTTTCTGAATCTGCAGGGGCGATGGAGAAAGAGAGAAAATCAGTTCTTCTCCCTCTCTTAATTGTACCATATATGGGCGCGTTTTTACTGACTGCAACCACTATAATGTTCCTCCAGTTTTTCACGAATATGACCGCGGCAGGAGGAGCTTCAATTCCATATGTTTCACTATGTAGACTGCTGCTCCCTCCGCTGGTCTTTCACTCTTACATGGTCGGGATTGTAACCGGCAAAACAGTCTCAGGAAGAATATCCTCAGGATTTAAGCATGGTATATTCCTCGCTCTAACTGCAATAGTGGGAATTTGGTTAACTTCTAATTTGAGCCTTTTTGGCATATTTGGAGGTTAAGCTTTGAAAAAGCGCAACCTTGGTTTTTCACATGTTATTACAACCGTGATCTTAACCTCAGTTATGCTAGTAATAGTATTAACCACCTCTTTTTTTGCTAACAGTCTTCTAAACACTCAAATAGAGAGATCTCAATTCGATCAAGCGAAGAATGTTATTTTGACATTAGATGAAATAGTGAAGAAAGTAACGTTTAAACCTCAATCTTCGGGTTATGTGAGATCTAGCTTTTGGACAACAATACCCTATCTTGAAGAAACAGGGGAAACTCTTCAAATTTTGGTTGATCAAACTCCTGTGCTTGATATTCCTGTAAACATAGTCAAAATTCAAGGAGGGAGTAGGGTAAGTGTCGCGGTGCCAGAAAATTTAACCGGCAGCGAATCTGTTTTGTTAACCAGCGTATCTGATTCCTTAGGTCGAGTCCACGTTTATCAATCTAATAGAGCTTGGATAGCTTTAGACTACTCCCGTATCCGTTGCATCAACTCT
>JAGLRI010000132.1 GCA_023136395.1 Candidatus Bathyarchaeota archaeon
TCGCTGCTAAAAATTTTGATTGTTTAGTTACAACCGTAGATATTTCGAAAGTAGCTTTGAAAGAAGAAAAAAAAGCGGTTAGAAGGGAAAAATTAAACCGCAGGATTAGATTTGTAAACGGGGATGCATCCTGTCTTCCCTGCCAAGATAATAGTTTTGATGAGGTTATTAGTTACGGTGCGCTTCACCACGTTAAATCAGATAAAAGGAAAGATTTTCTTCACGAAGCATCAAGAGTAGCAAAAGAAAAGATAATCATAGCCGAGTTGGATGAATTAAACTTTATCAACATTCATCCACGGGGACATGAAAGGGTTAATTTGAATTGGTTAAAAGGAGAGTTGAATCGATTAGGTAAAGTGGAAAAACATTCAGGAAGAGAAAGAGAGATTTATCTTTGTATTAAAGGAAAAAAAAAGCATATTTCAGTAAAATGTCAGCACAAGTTATAAGTTTCCTTTCCTTTGTAAAATAGTAAATAGTTTTTTTCTCATTGAGGGTAAAAAGATGGAAATTCACTTTAACGAAAAACCCCAGCTTCGGAACCCAGTAATGGTTGCTGCTTGGCCAGGTATGGGGATGTTAGCAAAAATATCAGCAGATTTCTTGATTCAGCAACTAAAAGCTAAGCAATTTGCTGAAATTCTTAGCCCAGGAAATGATACATACTTTAAGGATGGTGTGGGAAAACTTAGTCTGAATAAACATTGCTTCTATTATTGGCGAGGGGAAAAAGCTGACCTCATAATCTGTAGCGGTGCTAATCAACCTCAATCTTTAGAAGCCATACACCAGCTTGCCAACCTAGTTGTAGACATTGCCAAGGAGTTCAATGTTAAAAGAATATACACTTTCGCCGCTTTTCCCCATCCCGAAGAAGAAAATCCAAGAGTGTTTGGTGTCGTAAACAAACCTGAACTCAAAAAATTTCTAGCTGAAAAGAGTGTTACGTTGGTTAGAGGGGAGGGAAGGATTACTGGACTCAATGGTCTTTTAATAAGCATCGCCCAACAAATTGGGATAGAAGGCATATGTTTCCTTTGTAATATAAGATACTTAGATATTCCACAACCAAGATCAGCCCAAACAGTTCTTAGAACACTTTCTAAGATTCTAGGTATCACTTTAGATCTATCCGATTTGGAACAACAAGCCTTAGAAATTGAGGAAAAAATAAAGAAAATCAAGGAACACAGAACCCCTAAAGAAGTTAAGACAAGAGAAACACGATATATTAGCTAGCTAAAGTGGATTGAAACTTATATATTGACGTTCACGTTTTTTGTCTGCTGATTCAAGCGCGTACGCTTCCAAATCTCTGAAAAGTATTACGGTGGCAAATAGAATCGGGTTTTCTTCGATAACAACATGTATGTACTCTTGATTCTCAATATATAAAGGAAAAGAAAAATGGTAGATTATCACAGGTGAAAGAAAGTGTATGATAACGAAAATAATTCTAGGAAATGGAGAGATATTTCCTTTTTCCTCATCCTTCTTGTCATAGTTAACGTAGGTTTCTTTGCCAACACCTACTTCGATCTCAGATCCCAATTCTCAAGCCTCCAAGACCAATTTCAAGAAAACCAACGTGAAATTCAGCGGCTTCAACAGCAAATCGAAGTGATCACATATATTAATCAAAGTAACTATTTGCCCATTCCCAAAGTCTTCGATATAATAAAAGACTCAGTGGTTCGAATCAAAACCCAAGTTCAAACCACATTAGGCTTCGAAGATTATGCTCAAGGTTCTGGTTTCGTCTATGACCATGAAGGCCACATATTAACTAATAATCACGTGATTGAAGACGCAGATAAAACCATAGTCACTTTTACAAGTGGGAACATCACAGAAGCAACCATTGTTGGAGCGGATCCATACAGCGATATTGCGGTCATTAAGGTTGATCTCCCATCCGAGACATTACATCCCGTAGTTCTTGGAAATTCTTCAAATCTCATTATCGGCGAGCCGGTTGTTGCTATTGGTAACCCCTTTGGATTGAGTGACACAATTACGGCGGGAATCGTCAGTCAGGTGGAAAGGTCTCTTTCAGCTCCTGGCGGATACAGGGTTGTAGATGTCATTCAATTGGATGCTGCAATAAATCCAGGGAATTCAGGTGGTCCTTTGGTTAATATGATAGGAGAAGTTGTTGGCATGAACACCGCCATTATTGAAGGTTCTTCAGGAGTAGGCTTTGCAATTCCTTCCGAAACTATAACGCGTGAACTTCCATCTTTACTAGCTACCGGGAAGTATGCACACTCTTGGTTGGGCATTTCAGGTAATGACATTAATTTAGATCTTGCTGAGGCCATCGAGTTAAATTACACTTACGGTGTTTTAATCGGTGAAATAGTGGAGGGAGGTCCAGCGGATATAGCTGGATTGATGGGTGGAGATAGAACAGAAACGATTGGGGGGAACTTGTATATAGTTGGGGGTGATGTGATTGTGGGAATTAATGGTTTAAAGGTAAGGAATTTCGATGACCTTTCTGTCTATCTCGAGAGAAACACCAGACCAGGAGATACAATAAATCTAATCATCATCAGAAATCATCAAAAAATTACAAAACAAGTAATCTTAGGAGAACGACCCGTACCTTAGTGAATTTTGATTTATAAGAATTCCATAAGTTTGAACGAAGAGTTGCGTTTTATTCTAGAGAAACAGTTTTTTATATATCCAGAAAATCTGTATATAGAGGATATTCTCTTGTCTCTAAAGAAAAATGAGAATAAAAGAAGTTTCTCAAAAACATCATTACAAAAGAAACAAGAAAAACCACCTCAAGAGCGGATTTACGTAATCCAGCGCCATGAAGCTACACGCCTCCACTGGGATTTAAGGTTGGAGATGAATGGTGTCTTAAAGAGCTGGGCAATACCCAAGGAACCACCTCAGAAATATGGTGTTAAGAGGTTAGCTGTCCAAGTTGAGGATCACCCTCTTGAGTATGCTACTTTCAACGGTTTAATACCTGAAGGAGTTTACGGAGCAGGCAGTGTTGAGATTTGGGATAGGGGAACATACCAACTTCTTAACAGAACGGAGGACAAGATAGAGATCATAATCTACGGCGAAAAACTGAGGGGAGCACACGCCTTAATTAGAACCAGATGGAAAGACGAAGAAAGAAACTGGCTCTTCTTCAAAACGACGAAGAAAACCGACAATCTTCTGAGAAAAAAATATTTGAATTCCACCGTTTAGCTTCAGGAATACGTAAATAAGTGTTCTGAGAATAAAGATCCGCCTTTTCAAAATTCTATGAAAAAAGTAGAATCAAAAAAGACTGTAATTAAAATATTATATTAATACTACGAGAGGATTTTTTGCTTCAAAACAAGTATATCAAGATTTTCTTCTAGGATAAGACCACATTTCTTGCATCTTTTATATTTTTTACCATTCCAATGTGAGAGCCCTAAGTCAACCCATGAATGTTTGCACTTGTTCTCCTTTTCAAGTATCTTTTTGCTTTTCATAGATAAAAAATACCTAAAACGAATATTATTTACTTGTGAACTAAATATCTAGATTATACGATCACGTATTCTTATTTTCAAGTTTTAAACAAATGTAAGGTTAACAATGGAAAATCTAGAAATAAACTGAATCGAAAAAGGAGGATGCACAAAGACGGATACTAACTCAGAATAAGTAGTGTGAGAAAGAAAGTGAAACTGAAATAAGGAATAATAAACCGCTTAAACCTAATAAAAAAATAGCATTTACAAAAAAAGGGTGATGGGGAGTTTTAATTGATTAACCGCCCCACCATTTCGTGTTTTGGGCACTCTCATCCGCTATTTCTGTTGTTGGCTCCTCGGTTGATTCTAGCTCCTCTGTGGAGGCGTCTGCATCTTCAGCAGTCTCTGTTAGTTCTTCAACGACTTCTTCAACTGTTC
>JAGLRI010000133.1 GCA_023136395.1 Candidatus Bathyarchaeota archaeon
GGTGGCCCTCGAACGATGCACAAGGCAACTTGTTCTGACTGTGGCGAAGAGTGCGAGGTTCCATTTAGACCGACAGAAGGTCGTCCGGTTTATTGCCGTGAATGTTTCCAGAAACATAGACGGTATTAAGTAACGATTTCAAGGTCATTTTTTTTTAATTCTCTCTTTTTATATTTTTTTAATTCAAGAAAGAGCATTGCATGCATGTTTGTACATATTTTTAAATTATTTGGGAGATAGACATTAAGATTGAACATTTTAATTAGTTTTTTCTATTCCTCTCTTGATTGTTCTAGACTCCCCGCATCAACATGTTATATTTAACAACAACACATACTAAACATACATAACAATTATATATAAAATTTATACATAACGATTAAAATCAGCTTATGTAGTTAAATATTAAATGTCGGTGTTACCGATGGAGAAAAAGGAGAAAAGAAGTGTATGAGTATTTGGGGTTCAATTAAGGACCATATCATGATTGGAGGCTTAAACGCAATTGCGGGTTGGGGCATGCTTGTGTTATTAGTTTTCTCTAGAGGATATATAGGTGGCAATTAGCTAGCTAGGGGAATAGTTTGTAGGAGATAAATTCAGTTATGGAGAAACATGATCTCGTGGTTGTTGGAGGAGGAACGAGTGGGTGTATTGCTGGTAAGACGGCAGCTGAACTTGGTTTAAAAGTTTGTATCCTCGAACAGAAAATTAAGAAAGAGATCGGAATTAAAGCCTGCGGGGAAGCTGTAGGAATACACCATTTCTATAATATCGGTATCTCGCCACCCAAAGGAGATGAGTTATACAGCAAAGTGGCAGGCATAGATGTTTTATCACCAGATTTGAAAACAGTTCATCGAATAAAAGTAAAAAATTTAACTGGTTTCATGGTAAATAGAAAGGTGTTTGGACATAGGCTTCTAAGGGAAGCCTTAGATGCAGGCGTCAAATTCTTAGATCGAACATTAGTTCTAGAACCAATTTTTAAAAACAATTTCACAGTAGGGGTTAAAGTCAAAGATTTAGCAAGAAACAAGACAACCGAGATCTATGGAAAGGTCGTACTCGATGCGAGTGGAGTTACGGCGATATTGAGGAGGAAGATGCCACCTAACTGGCAAATCGAAAGGATAGTTGAAAACAGTGATCTTGAAGCATGTATTCAAGAAACAAGAGAAGTATCAACCCAAATCGAGGACCCAGAATACTTAAAAATTATATTAAGTCGAAAGATTGCGCCTGGAGGATACTACTGGATTTTCCCAAAAGGAAACAATTTAGTCAATGTTGGCTTAGGCGTACAGATGACAAAGAATTTTCCCAACCCAAAAAAACAACTCTACAAACACATTCTCTCACAATCCTTATTCAAAAACTCAAAGAAAATCAATGGGAGAGCAGGATTAATCCCCACAAGAAGACCCATAAACCTAGTTGGAAATGGAATACTCTTCGCGGGAGACTCTGCTTGCCAAACAAACCCCGCTCACGGTAGCGGAATAGGGCCATCCATGATCGCAGGAAAATTTGCAGCTCAAACAGCGTGTAAAGCGATAGAAACTGGAGATGTTAGCCAAAAAAACCTCTGGTCTTACAACATCAACTACATGTCACAATATGGAAATAAATATGCTGGATTAGACGTTTATAGAATTTTTATACAAAAATGTAGAGATGAAGACTTCAACTACGGTATGAAGAACCAACTCATAAAGGGAGAACACATATTCTCAAGAACAACTCCATATGAAGATTTAGAATCAAACCAAATGCCGTGGATTAGAAGAACGGATACACACCCCCTCTTAAAGGCGCTCATTCAAACTTCGAATAATATGAAAAGAATCAAGAAAATTTATGAACAATTTCCTCAACCAGAGGGATATTCCACATGGGCTTTGAAAGTAAAGGAAATCATTGAAGAAATGAAGGAGATGACATTAGAAACCTCGGTACCACTCCAAGCCACTCATAACCGCTAACGGCAAACATACATACCATGAAATATATTTTATTTCTTCACAAAACCATTAAGCGCTCGAGCCTAAGAGCAATAGAGGGATCAGGTCATCACCCTCACCGAGAAAAACTCCTAGAATTCAATAAAGATTAGAATTTCTCGATGATATGGTAAATTCGCATTGTATGGGACACAATTTGTAAAATAATTATCTCTCTTCATCTAAGAAGATTATCAATAATACATTGCCAGTTTTTTATGCATTTTTTACATTATATATTAGTAAATTCTCTCTAAAGATAAGACTTTTATTTGTTAAGTGTAAACAAAAAAGCTTATTTCTATCGATTGGTTGGGTGCTTGTGGCTAAGACTATACTAAAGTCCTTCTCTGTTTGGAGAAGGCAAGTTAAGAACAGGAGAGTAGTATCGGCGCGATCATTGATTACTAGATTCTTCCAACGCCTAACCATTAGCATATAAGAACATTTATATCAGGGAGTTGGGTGCAAAACCCGATTCAACTAGTTAGCGCACATGGAATTTTTAAACTATTCCTTTTCCAAGTTTTTTTTATGTTTTTGAGCCAACTGAGAATAAAACATAGCATGCATTTGCGCATCCTTTTTTTGTTTACTCGAATTCAAATCCCTTACAATCTTACCAGGAATTCCTACAACGAGACAATTAGCTGGGAATTCAGTGTTTTCTAATACTACAGAACCAGCCCCAATGATTGAGTTTTTATTTATTTTTGCCCCATCTAAAAGAACAGCTTTCATCCCAATAAGAGTGTTATTCTCTACGGTGGCAGCGTGGACGACTGCACCATGACCAACTGTAACATAATCCCCAATTTTTGTAAGGTTCTGAGGTGTTACGTGAACAACAGCGTTGTCTTGTATACTCGTGTACTTACCAATAGTTATGGTGTTAACATCTCCACGAATGACCGCACCAGGCCAAACACTGCTCCCTTCACCTATAATTACGTCACCAATTACAGAAGCACTCTGTGCAACAAAAACAGTCGAATGGATATGTGGCGTTTTTCCTTCAAATTCAAAGACAAACATTAATATCTTCCCTAAATTTATTTTTTAAACCGCATCACTTTTTAAATAAAGCAAAGCCAACATTCAATCCCCACAATCACTTTTTAGGAATAAATTAAAAACAGTAAAAAACTTATATTATTTGGGGTTTATCAATTGGTAATTCTCAACAAATTAAATGGAATAAAAGTAATTACTTCAGATGCATACACACTTGGAGAAGTAGAAGGAGCCGAAGTAGACACAACTGTTTGGACAGTGCCACATCTTTATGTGAGTTTAACTAATGAAGCCACGAAGGAACTTGATTTCAAGAAACCATTCATGGGCTCCGTAAAGGTTTGTTTTCCCACAACGTTTATTCATAGAGTAGGCGACGTAATTACACTCTATAAAGACCTTCAAGAACTGAAAGAACTCCCTGAATGCAACGAAAGCCAGTGATTATACTCAAAAACCCTCTTCTTTTTTTGCATGCATTAAATAGAATTCTGTTTAGTGCAGTATTCCACCGGTTTAAGGATTTCTTCTATCTCTTTGATGACCTTATCAAGCGGTCTAAATCCAACGATTTCCCCAATTTCTTTACCTTTACAGAAGAACTTCAAGGTGGGAGTTTCTTCTACCCCAAAACCTTCAGCTAACTTCAAGTTCTCCAAACTTTGAAACATATTCATTTCTAAGAACTTGACTTTGTCACTAAAAATTTCTGGGAGATTTTCATATATTGGTTTAAACTTTTGACAATAACCACAAGATCGTATCCAGAATTCGACAACAACTGGTTTATCAGCTGCTTTAACCTCTATATCAAAAGATTTA
>JAGLRI010000134.1 GCA_023136395.1 Candidatus Bathyarchaeota archaeon
TTACATCTGCCCAAAATGCCAGAAAGCTACCTAGTATATACCTTAAATAAAAATGGGACAGTAAGTATAGAGCAAATTCTTCAGAATCAAAGTCTTCTCGTATGTATACATTTATGTATGCAAATACGCATGAAATGAATATTTGCGTCCCACTCATTTATAGAAATCATCAATTTCAATGGGTAGTCTGATTACTTTTCCTTGTTTTGCAGACAGATCCATAGCCATGGTGAGAACTAGATTGCGATGGCCATCATTGGCTGTTGCATGTGGTGAATCAAGTCCGGAGCACAAACGTGCAAACCAAGTGTTTGTTTCTTCCCGTATAGGTCCCCAGATCTGGTTGATATAAATGTCTCCAGGGGGGTAGCTAGTAAGAAAATCTACGTGGCGTTGGAATTCGGGTTCAAAACCGTCTGGTTTATATCCTGCTCCTTGGGGGATTTCCGAAGCCATTACTAGATCCCGATGGGTATCTTCCACGTCAATCACGCCTTTAGTTCCAACAATACCAATTTCCAATCCATAAACTGCCCCTGGCCATACAATCGGAAGCGCCCAACTGATGTTCATGCTGAAGATTGTACCATCATCCATGGTAAAAACACCAAAGGTTGCGTCTTTCGTCCCGTATTTCGACAGTGCTCTGTCAACAGATTGTGCATACACTGAAACCGGGGTTTTTCCTTCCATAAGCCACATACTCATATCTAAACCGTGGGTGCCTGAAACTACCATTGGAGTCAGATTCTGGCGTTGATCAGTACGACGAGTTGTAGCAAGCGGGACCATACGGTTCATGAATGCTCGCGTGACAACCGATGTCACATCACCAATTTGGCCGCTGATGATTCGCTGTTTTAATGCTAGAAAACGACGACGGAATCGATTGGTATAGCCTATCACTGCATCAACCTCACTTTCCTTTATGGCGGATAACACCTTCAAAGATTCTCTCGCATCGGTTGCAAGCGGTTTTTCAATAAATAAATCATGCCCTTGTTCAACCGCTGCCAGAGTCGGACCAACGTGATGGTTTTCATCGGTTGCAATGATAGTGGCGTTTATCTCTGGACGCTTTAGGAGTTCCCTATAATCGGTGGTAAAAAAATCCGCTTTTGTATCTGCCACCAGTTTTTTTCCCAATTCTTCCTTGATGTCACAAAGCCCAAGCCAGGTAACAGCAGGATAATCGTGAGCGAGTTTAGCACGGATGCGACCAATAGTGCCACAGCCCACAATTGCTAATCCGATTTCATTCTTTTTTTGAGACATATTTACTTCATCTCACACTTTATTCATCTAATATCTTGGGTGAAAACGATGCTTAATATACTGATTCCTAATATAAAGTAGTTTTCTCAAGTTTCCTCATTTCCCCTAATTCCATTGTCTGTTGAACTTCTTAGGATTGATAATCGCAAGTACATGTTTCTTATTTTTTCTAAAAGAACCTGAAAATTATTCTCTACGTTTTTCAACTTAATAGTGGTAGAATGGCTTTTTAAACCTCAAATATTTATTAAATGTTTTAGGAATGATAACTGTCAACGTTATTGGTGCTGATTGAGGCTTGAAGAAGCTATCTCATAAAAGATTTGTGAGGAATGTTAAGCGGCGTGTGCCTTGGGTGGGACATGTGATAAACAAATCGGAGGTAGCTGGTGACCTAAACATTGACAGTTACACAACTCTTGGAGTAAAGGCGACGTGCTTGGCTTGTAGGGGGGGAAGACTTCTTTGTGGAAAGTTCCAATGTCCGATTCTTCTTAGACTCTATTCCTTCCTCAAGGTTAAAGACGTCTTCCATTCAAAACGTGTTTTTGGATCTTCCCCTCCAGGAGCCTTTGTAGGCCGTATGGGATATCCACACGTCTATGCTGGACCTTTAGTTCCCCCTGTAGTGGGGGATACTTCTTTATTCAATATGCCTGAGAAGTGGCTAGGAAAGAGTGTTGATGAAATAGTTGATTTTAGAACTAATCTAATTCGGGGAAAGTTCATTGTTAACGTTAAAAAACCTTCCAAGAATCAACGGTTTGCGAGAACTCTTTTAGAGATGGCTCTATCTAAGGCTTCAGTAGATACTGAATTAACCTTCCGGAAGAATCCTCGTGGTGGATTTTTACTGGATAACACCTTACAACCCATGGGTCCTTCGGGGATGTTAACGGGTATGACCGCGGGAGCTTCCAAGACTGATTTTGTGGTCGAGAAAGCTTATGCGGATGGTGACTTGAAGGCTGAAGATGCAGTTTTAGATCTATACTTAAATGGTCTTCCCGTCTCAAGGATTCAAAGGGTCTTCAGCTTGGGAGCTTTCGGTCTAAAGGAGAGGAGGCGGATGGTTCCTACGCGATGGAGTATCACCGCTATCGACTCCATATTATCCCGAAGGCTTATCGAGGACAAGGTAAAAGGAAAACGGATGATCAACGAACACCGTGTTTACGAGTTCAATTATCTAGGGAACCGTTTTGTAATTCTCTTAATACCTTCGAGCTGGAGATATGAATGGATAGAAGCCTGGTACCCAGGAACCACTTGGAACCCTCAAGGTCGAAGGGTATCTATGGGCGGAGATTGGGAAGGATATAACGGTCGTACAACCTACGCCTCTATAGGTGGGTGCTACTATTCTGTGAGACTGGCTGCTGCAGAGTTCCTGTCTCAAGAAAATAGACAAGCAGGGGTAATAGCTATGAGGGAGATACACCCCTCTTTCACTATGCCTCTCGGAGTGTGGATAAACCGGGAATCCATTAGAGCTGCCTTCAAACAAAAAATGAGAAAATTTGATACCCTGAGGGAGGCAATATCCTACATAAAATCTAGATTCACTATCGCTATGGATGCATGGATTGAAGCTAGTTCCCTTCTCAAGGATGCTCTCTACCAGGAGCGGATTATAAAATACTTCTGAGGAGAATAAATCGAAGAATCAGTTGATGACCCTTATGATGGTGAAAGAGGTTTACGCAAAAACCATTCTGTCTAACTCAAAGGTTTATGACTACTCCCTAAACCCCTACATTGGCTGTGAACATGCATGCACTTACTGTTATGCAAAATTCATGAAGAGGTATACCGGACACAAGGAAAAATGGGGAGAGTTTGTGGATGTGAAGATTAACGCACCAAACCTGCTGCAGCACCAGATAACGAAGAAAAAAGTGGGTAGAGTGTGGATTAGTGGCGTGTGCGATGCATACCAACCCCTAGAAAAAAAATATGAAGTGACTAAGAAATGTTTAGAAATCCTTTTAAAACAGGATTGGCCGGTTACCGTTCAAACAAAATCCCCTCTTGCACTACGAGATTTGGAACTGTTTAAACAATTTAGAGATATTGAAGTGGGCTTAACAATCACCACTGGGGATGAACAAATAAAAAAAATCTTTGAGCCTAACTCCCCTCCTATTGAAAAGAGAATTAAAACCCTGGAAACGCTCCATTCTAATGGAGTAAAAACTTATGCTATGATAGCTCCCATACTACCAAAGGTTGAAAACTTAGCTACCGCCTTAAAGGGAAAAGTAGATTATGTGCTTGTGGATAAGATGAACTACCATTACGCAGACTGGGTTTACAAAAGACACAAACTAGAACAAGCAATATCTAACAACTTCTTCACCCAGAAAAAAGAGAAACTAGTTGAAGCCTTCAAAGAACTGGGAATGTCTCACCAAATACTATTTTAATATTCAAATTCGGGTCATTAAATCAAAATTTCTTGAGTACTCTTCACACGTAGAAATGTTATCTTTTTTGATTTCTTTATTTTTTTTAAAAATTTTTTTTCTG
>JAGLRI010000135.1 GCA_023136395.1 Candidatus Bathyarchaeota archaeon
CCTGGGTAAACACCTATTCCTTCCACAAGGTCCCCCGCTACAACTACATATTTAATTTGACTTGCTATTGCTCTTAGATTCTTGTTTCCAAATTTTCCGTTTAACCAGAGAATAAAACGATTGAAAGCCTCAAGCATAAACATCTTGCTTCCGACATGTAAGTCAGATATGAGCGCTGCATAAACTGGTATCGACGCTTGCCGTGACTTCCGCTGAGGTATGTCAGGCCAGATGAAATCCTCTGCAATGAGAAGGTCGTTTCTACCTTTAATGGCGCTTATACAAACAACTTGATCTAACAATAATCGTCGAGCCTTATCTGAAACTTCTGGGGGTGCTCGTGGTGATATAAGCACCACAGCACTTGCTTCTAAATCCTCAATCCTTAAGATAAGTCTCTGTTTATATTCTCGTTTTTCTGTTATCATACAAATAATCTTAACCCTAGATTTAAGCGAAGCTTTAAGCGCAACCGATATTGGTATAGCGTCTTTAGCGTCCATCCTCCGCCTCAGAAATTTTTGTATTCGATTAAATCGGTCTCGGAAATATTCGAGGTACTCCTTGATAGACCCTGTTCCGCATATTTTATCTGTGGGATCCTCAATCACCTTTACATCGGATTCTATGTCCTTCGCGTAAGCATGAAATACTCTCTTTGACTCGATAAGGGGAGACAGCGGTTTTTTCACATCTTCCCTTTTAGTTAAAAACTCCTTTCCAGTTTCCTCCAAAAAAGGTCGGCTGATAAATAACGGTTTTTCAGGAAGGCTCTCTATCCGTTTAACGGTTTCCTCTATCAACTTAACTGGGTCTCTTGTTTGAGACATGGCCTTCAAAAAATTAAATGCATCTTTGTCAAGTTGATATCCTGCTGTTATCGCAAATGTAACCGCCTTCTGAATTTTATCACTCACAGCAGCAACTTCCTCCAAGCCAGCTTATCCAGAATAATCATAGTCCTCTTTTTCCATTTATATTCGATTTCTTATCACTAATGTATATACAAAAACGGTGAGATATTACTTTTAATCGGGTTGATTAAATGCTCATTCAAAATACTAAATATATCCTTATTTCTGACGATTTACATATTTTTCTTTGAGGAGTTAAAATGGATCTCCGTAAAATTCAGAGAACGGGTGGTGGTACGTTTCTTGTCTCACTGCCTAAAAGCTGGGCTGTAAGGAATGGGCTTGATCGAGGTTCCATTGTTGCTATCTCGGAAAGAGTTGATGGTCGTCTTACCGTTGATCCGCAATATGGCTTGGAACAAATCCCACAAGTAGCAGTGATTAAACCCGTTCCTTATCTTGGTCGTGAAATTATTGGGAATTATTTGCTGGGATCCGACATAATTCGAGTTGAAGCGAAAGAGAGGATAAGCCTGAATGATCGTGAACGGGTTAAGCAGTCGTTAACTCGCTTGATAGGTCTTGAAATTATTGAGGAAGATTATTCAAGAATTGTAATGCAATGTCTTTTAGAGCCTTCTGCTTTCCCACCGGAAAAAATCCTTCGACGTGAATATTCAATTGCTTCAGGTATGCATCGAGATGCTGTAACTGCATTAATTGAAGGTGACATTTATTTAGCTAAAAACGTTGTCGCAAGAGACGATGAGGTTGACCGATTGTATTTTCTGTTGGTGAGAATGCTTCGGACTGTGATTCAGAATCCACGTCTAAGCGATAAACTTGGAGTTTTACCCATTGATTGCTTAGACTACCGATTAGCAGCAAGCTTAGTTGAGTTAATAGGGGATCAATCTACTCAAATCGCTAAAAACGCTATAAAGTTGGGGGATACAAAGATTACAAAGGACCTTTCGCAAACGCTTATTAGTTTTCACAGGATTGCATATAAGGCACATGAAAATGCTATAAGAGCGTTGTTTACCCACGACCTTTCATTAGCTGAATCGATAAAAACTGGGCGAAAAAACGTTTTGTCTATTATTCATGAAATTGAATCTATTGTTAACGCTCAGCCCAATAAGTTTGCACCATATATTCTTGCTGCTTCCTCAATAGAGCGAATTTATAATCTCAGCATAGATATTGCAGACCTGGGAATGCCGAGGCTTATCTGAAATGTCTGCATGCAGTTATATAAATTATTTCAGACCCTTTTTGCGTTCGTTATATCAAAAAACATTTTTAGATGGACCTATGTTTTAAATCGTTAGGAAAATATGCCGGGGATAATCTGTTGCCAAGGCAAGACACGCCTCAATAAGGGGTGACAGAGTGGTAATGTGCTGGACGTCCTCAGTAAAGCTTGAGGGACAGACTCGAAATCCAGTGGGCCTTTGGCCCTCAGGGGTTCAAATCCTCTCCCCGGCGCCAGTTTTCTAGTAAGTTAAAAAAAATTTCTGAACACACGCAGATATAAAAAGCAGGAAATACGCCTATTTTCAAAGTTAAAGAAGATAATACAAAAAAAAAGGTAGTTAGCCTCAACTCTAACTATAGTATACTTAAACTATATTTGGGTATTTTTCTCTAATTTTAGCATCCACCATTTTAGCAATCATTGCGTTAGAGATTAGGATATAATTAACTCCTGTGAGATCAGCCAGATCTGCTGGTTTCTGATCCTGAGTTACAAGCAACAAGTTGTTACTTTTAACATACTCTACAATATCCCTATCTTTTCTCCCTTGTAGCCCTACATCTTGAACCGTTAAGACAAGCCATCCAAGAATCTCAAAATACTCTTTCAACCCTGCGTACATCTCGTCAAGTAAAATTTTCAACAAAATCACCTTTTTAGACAAATGTATACTTTACAATCTTTATACGGGGTCTTTTGGTTTGTATTTTCCCCTTCCTTTATATTTACCTTTGTACCGCCTGCTTTTGACTCTTTTTTGAATCGCTTTTTTTACAGTTTTTTCTTGATCCACTTTGCTTCTTCGCCTGTATTGTTTGACAATTATTCTTTCATGGATGCATATAAACAATGAGTTTAGCTAGCTAGTTTCGTAAACAATAGGCTTAGTTTATTATTTACTTTTAATCTACATTTCATGGTCTAAGCTTTGTTTTTAATCCAATGCCAGTTAGAATCACAACAGCATTTTCATTTTTAGACACTTTACCGTTTTCAATATGCTTTTTGTAGGCTGCATAAGCAACAGCTGAACTTGGCTCAACGAAAAATCCGTTCTTGGCAAGTTCAACAAAGGATTTGTAAATTTGAGTGTCATCTAAAACTTCAGCTTCTCCCGCCATATTACGCATTTTCTTTACCATTAGTCCCAAAAGTGGCGGATTTATACTGACTAACGCGTCTGCTATTGAAGTTATTTTTTCTGGGGGGATATAAGGTAGATTTTTTAACTTATGATACAGAGGTGAAACTTGCTGTGTTTGGCAAGCTACAATAGTTGGGAACTCATGTATGATTCCACATTCCATTAGATGTTCAAGACCATTAATAAACCCCAGCAAGAGTGTCCCGGCAGATGCTGGCAGATAAACATAGTCAGGAAGTTTCCATCGAAGTTGTTCGGCTATTTCATAGGTTAGAGTTCTAATTCCGTCGCGAAACATTGGGTGCCAAATGTGGCCTATGTAAAACTTTGATTTTTCCGGTTTTTGAGCTTCAGCTGTAACTTCGCTTCTTTCGCCAGTAACTCTCTCGACGTTAGCTCCATAGAACAGTAATTGATTAAATTTTTGCCCTGAAACAGCGGTTGGAACATATATTTTTGACTTTAAACCCGCTTTTGCGGCGTACGCCGCAATTGAAGCACCAGCATTTCCTGAAGAATCCT
>JAGLRI010000136.1 GCA_023136395.1 Candidatus Bathyarchaeota archaeon
ATTATCTCTCATGTTTAATGATTGACCACTACCCTGCAGACCATATCCTAGGGTAGCAACTGTTTCATTCTTTAAAACTTCTCTAGCGTACTTTACAGGAAACTCGTCTCTTGTTACAACGTTTTCTTTTTTTCCACCAAAATCTAATTCAACCACAATAAATTCCTCACAATATGCTAAATTTAATCAATGTAGTTTAAGTTAAATTTTTTTCTTTATTCAGCATTCCAACACACCATTCGCTAATCTGTATATTAATGAGAAGTAAGGTTATCTTGTAATTGACCATAAAGCATAGAAGGAGTGTTTGTAATGGCTGGTGAAACAGCCTTTCTTGAGTTAGCTCGGTTATTTGAGGCGTTAGAAGAAACAACAAAGAGGAATGAAAAAAAAGCGTTGATAAGCTCCTTTCTTAAGAGATTAGGGGAAGAAGAAATCCAACCAGCCGTCTCCTTCTTGACAGGTAGAGTTTTTCCTGAAGCCGATCCAAGAATCTTGGAGGTAGGAGAAAGAACTATTTGGGAAATCATGAAGGATAATAAGCAAACCCTTTTGATCAAGAAAAAAATCACAATTCTAGAAGCGATGGAATGTTTCAATGAAATTTCGAAGATGAAGGGGAAGGGGTCGAGAAGAAAAAAACAGAATCTAACTGAAAGCCTACTTAACCAAGCAACTTCACTCGAAAAAAAATATTTTATTAGACTCCTCCTAGGCGAGATGAGAATAGGTGTAGTTGAAGGTGTCACATTAGGAGCGATAGCCGATACTTCCTCTATAGAATTGAGTCTTGTAATAAGAGCGAATATGCTGTTAGGAAATTTGGGAAAAGTGGCTAAAATCGCTTTAAAGCGAGGGATAGAGGACTTGAAGAATGTTAACTTAACCCTCTTCCAACCAATTAAACCAATGCTAGCTGAAATGTCGTACGACCTGGAAGAGGTTTTCAGTAAACATGAGGGACAGACGGGATTCGAATACAAGTACGATGGGGCTCGTGTTCAAATCCACCTCAAAAAGGATAAAGTAAAAATTTTCAGTAGAAGCTTAAAAGATGTCACAATGAGCATCCCAGAAATTGTCGAGTTGGTAAAGAAACAAATTAACGCCGAGGATGCTTTGTTGGAAGGAGAAGTAGTTGCATATGGCACCGACAATAAACCGCTTCCCTTTCAATACCTCATGAGAAGATTCAGAAGAATCCATCAAATAGAAGTCATGATCAGGGAGGTTCCCTTAAAATTATACTTATTCGATGTTCTCTATTTGAATGAAGAATTATTAATTGACAAACCGTATAATGACCGACGGAGATTGCTTTCAACCATTTGTAAACCCGATCTACTCGTGGAGAGACTTGTCACAGCCAACATCTCCGAAGCTAAAGACTTCTTCGAAAAAGCATTGAAACACGGTCATGAGGGGCTTATGGCGAAAGCCTTAAACAGCGATTACACACCCGGAAAACGGGGGAAAAAATGGTTTAAGATAAAACCAGTTGAAACACTGGACTTGGTTATTACGGCTGCAGATTGGGGATATGGTAGACGAAGGGGATGGTTAAGTAATTATCATTTAGCTGCAAGAGATGAGGAAAAGGGTGAATATTTGAACTTGGGAAAAACCTTCAAGGGACTAACTGATAACGAATTTTTTGAAATTACAAACCACCTACAGAAAATAAAAACCAAAGAAAACAGGTATACAGTTTATGTGGAGCCTAAAATTGTTGTGGAAGTGGCCTTCAACGAAATCCAGAAAAGCCGTAACTACAAAGCAGGATTTGCCCTCAGATTCGCTAGAATAAATAGAATAAGATACGACAAACATCCAGAAAACGCTGACACCATCACTAGGATAAGGGAATTATACGAAAAACAGTTTAAATTCAAAGCTAAACTTGAAAACACGAGTTTGAAAAAAGATGAAATGAAGGATAAATAGAGAGGTCTAACCTCCTGGAGCCCCATGAAATGGGACGTTTCTCCAAAGAATGTCCCACCAATCTTCTTCGGTTATAGTTTCTCCTCGAACAATAGTTTCTAGGACTTTCTTTAAGAGCGTATGATGTCTTTTTTCATCAGACAGTATTGCGTTTAAGAGAAGCTTTACTTTTTCGTTTTCAATCTTCGGTATCATCTGACTTATTTTTTCTATTAGCTCCACTTCTATGAGTATGTGCTTTTCAACGAGTTCTCTTTGTTTATCGAGCTGCTCCTGGGTAAGAGCTTGGGAGATACTTGTTAATAGCTTAACAGCTGAGGAATAAAGTTCCATGTGCTTTAATGAATCTAGAGATATTCCTTTCAAGACACCCGTTACAGCTGGATTTTCTATTTCAGTTAGGGTAGTATTCAACGATTTCACAATTTCATTTTCAATCTTGATTTGTTCATTAATAAAAAATATTAATTCATCTTTTGAACTCAAACCGTCTTCCTCCTTTCGTTAGTAAGTTAAGTGCTTTATCTAAATAATATTTTTGAGTAAATTGAAGAGGTTAAAAGCACGGTTTTTAGTCTCATCAAGATTTTCCTTCAACGAGATTGGATATAACGATGAAAATCCAGCTATCATCATCATGTCTCTCTTTGTTAATTCATGAGGATACCCCTCATTAAACCCCATTATAACCGTTTTGTATATTTCTGGATTAAGGCTTAAAATGCTTCCATAAAACGTTGCAAAGTCGCATTTCTTCTGAAACTTTGTTCCATTTTTTGAAAAAAACTCCAAGTCGAGAGCATACAATTTGTCTTCAGATATTATGAAATTTTCACTTCTACAATCCACCAACGCATAACCAGCATTATGAACATTTTCTACAGTACCCCCAATTTTTCTTGAGAAATCATGAATTAAGTTTGAATCGACACTCTTGCAGTATTCTAGAAAATTCTTGCCTCCCACCATTTCCATGCAAATTGTCCGTTTACGATCGTCATGCCAAAGAATTTCAGGAACTGAAATATCCAAATTTTGTAATAGTTTTCTGCCTTCTATTTCATTCCCAATCCTTTCTTTAACAGCATAGAAATGAAATTCTGGGTAAAAAGAGAGCCACATACCAATATTATGCATGCAATGAGCTAAAGGTAGCAAATAATTTACGTACGTCTAATGATGTTAAATAAGTTTGGAGAGAGAGACGTTCAATGCTATAATAATTAATCCACATGGTGATATCGATAAAGCAATTGAGAGAAGGGATTGGTTTATAGGTTTTGCGAGTGCTGTTAGTTTCATAGAACATTTTGGAATCATAAAAATTAGGAGTTATGTAAATTCAACAATTCTTCAGAGAACACAAAATGAAGAAAACAAAAAAAAGTGAAAAATCAGTTGAAGAAAGACTTTGGGGATAAATTTGAAAGATTAAGTGTTTCGTATATTGTTTTTCTTCTTTACTCTTTTGGTTTAATAGACGGTGATACCTTCCTTAAATTAAGAAAAATTATAACTGAAAGGAACAAACTAGTGCATCCCACAAGAATAGGAATTGGTTGGCGGTATACTAAACCAGAAACCTCAGCAAAAGAGCTTCTACAACAAGCAAAAGATTGTATTACGATAATACAACAAATAAGCGTATGATTCGTTCAACTAATCGTGTGCTCATAGCTAGCTAGCATATTAAAAAGGTTATTGTTGTGAATATTCTTTTGAAAAAAAGCTTCGAATTAAATAATAAATAATAAAAAAATAAAATTATTCTGGTTGAGGTTCTTG
>JAGLRI010000137.1 GCA_023136395.1 Candidatus Bathyarchaeota archaeon
CCTATAATGTTTAAGAAGGTCGTTTTGCCTGAACCGCTTGTCTCCATCACCGAGAGGATCTCGCCCGTTCTGACCTCAAGATTAACATTAACTAAGGCGTGTACTTCATTTCTTTTTCCAGCATTGTACGTTTTGTAGAGACCAACTGTTTTTATTATGACGTCATTTTTCATTTCATTCACATTCCTTGCAGAATTTCTATAGGCTTTACTCGGCTGGCTTTTAACGCTGGGTATATCCCGTCAACTATCCCGACAGCGGTCCCAAAAACTATCATTTCTAAAAATGTATTCCATGTTATGATCGCCGTCATCTGTCCTGTAAGTATTTCATTGAAAAGTTGAATGCCTACAAGTCCTATGGCGGTTCCGAGCATGGCGCCTGAAAACCCTAGAATAGCTGATTTGATTATCATTATCTGGAGGATGTTCTTGTTTCTCCAGCCTACGGCCTTAAAAACGCCGAACTCCGGTAGTCTTTCAATAACACTTATTAGCATCGTGATTGCAATTCCCATTCCGTCCGTTATTCCAGCCGTTAGGGAAACTGCGAGAAGAAATAAGTCGAAGGTGTTTACCAATTCTTGAAAACCCTTTATTGCATCTCTTACCTTCATAACCGTTGCTTCTATTTTGTGCTTTACGAGAAGATTTTTGAATTCTCTGGCTATTCTATCTAAATCGTTTTCATTTTTTACTTTTATAAGAATTGTGCTGTATTCATTTAGTTTCATGTTGTTATGTGTCCGAACAAACTTAATTGGCATGTAGACAAATTCGTCATAGGTCTTTGTTTCGAGGCTAAATATACCCACTACTTCAACTCCCGGATAACACACCACTTTGCGAGGCTCTAAAGTCACATTCAGTGCTTCAAAATTTTGAGTTTCGCGCGCACATCAGGAATATTGGATGTATAGCCCACGATATGGGCTGTAAATTGTCTTGAAGGTCGATAGTGGCGTTCTCGTAAGTGACTGTCCACGCAAGAATTTTTTCTTCTATTTCTTCGGAAATTGTGAATTTAGGACCGGTTATTTGCTTCGTGTCATTGAATTCCTTCCAAGACCAACCATCTGCTTTAACAATTGGAGACTTTTCTCCTACGTATAAAATAATTGATTTCATGGCGAGTTAGGCTTCGGGCTTAATCCAAGAGACTCCGCTGAAGTTAAAGTCAATGCCATTGTTGCCACAGCAGCCGTACTTCAAAGCAGAAAGACGGGATATGACGTCCTGAAACCAACATAGTTCCAACTTATAGGAAAGTTTATTTTGAGGAGCAAATTGGAAGGGATTAGTTCGGACATGCATGCATGGAAATTCCAGAGTTCTTGGAACGCTCCGGTATTATTGGCCTCTACACAGGAGATGCGTTTGTAGTGGTCTATCTGTCATGGAAGACGAGGGGTGATGTTCTAAAAGTATGAGATTCTGTTGACTTAAAAAATCTCTCTCTGATAATGTAGCGGGTTTATTTGGTGGTGAATTGGATGGGATTCAAATCCATCTTATGCATCTAATAGGTAAAAATACGCCATATCAACTGAACGAACATCCATATCTTATTATTTTTAATGAAACCTTTTTCTAAATATTCCAATGAAATAAATTTTTGGTTTCAATATGCATATTGCATACATTTTCAGTAGAAGAAGTAGGAGTTATCCTATTTTTTATGCTTTTAGTTGATTTAGAAGATTCCAAATTGATATAAAAGATTCCAAGGGAGATGATATTAATTGTATTCAGTTTTCTGTTCATTATGTCTCTCGTCATCCTGTCATAGAATTCTTTCGGCGATAAACCAATAAACATATGTATTCAAGAACAACTGATGAGAACAGCATGTCTGAGATTGACGTTGAAGCTTTCCTAGCGTGGTTGACCTTCAACATTTACAAATTCATTGTGCCCCTTCTCATAGGGCTCGGCGGGGCGGTCATAGTCCACTTCCTCCGCCATCTTGTAGATAGGAAACTCACGCCGATCCTCGGCGAGAACAAGGCGAAATTGATAGCTGTCCTCTTTGCTTACGTGGGGTACATTGGGATCGCCATCTTCTCCTTGAGCCTGATAGGTATAGACCTGACAGCGGTCTGGCTCAGCGGGACCGCCGTAGCGGTGGCCTTAGGTTTCGCCGCCCAAGCGGCCTTCTCCAATGTCATCTCTGGTCTCTTCCTCTATGCCGACCCTTCCATGGAGGTTGGGGACGCCGTTCGCGTTGGGGACGTCTGCGGCGTCGTCATCGATGTTGGCTTCCTCAACACCGAGATTAGGACCTACGACAACTTCGTTTTCAACATTCCGAACCAAGAACTGCTAAACAACACCATCCTCAACTACAGCCGAGTCATCAAGAAAAGGTTGAAGAACGCCCTCCCACTTCTCATCTCCCTTAAGGTGAGCTACGACTCCGACCCCGCTGAGGCTGAGAAGCTTCTCCTCCAACTTGTCGAGGCTGAACCGATCATCGACCCGCCGGGGCCGAGCGTCTTCCACGTGGGTTACGACGACATCGGTATCAAGATAGAGCTCCAATGCTTTGTTTCAATCGAAAGTTACGAGAAGGTGAACAACGACCTCCACAAGGCCATCAAGGAGACCTTTCAGGCTGAGGGGATAAAGTTCGCCTACCTCGAATGGCCCTACCGGCCACAAGGTAAACCATAGTCATGTCAAACTTCTAACCGATCTAGATACAAGGCTGAGGTAATCCCGGAGGACGAGAACCACATCCATGTTGATGGACCCCTGCTTTTGTCGATGAGGCGAGAAGGTTCGGTCTCAGTAAATCAGACAGATTTTGGTGTTTGAATGTGTCTATTATTTTTTAATTAAAAATTCCGCAATATTAAATATCGCAGAAACAAGTCTCTAACTATGACACGACGACATCGTATACCCAAAAACCTGATGCTCTATAAACTTCATGCAAGCATTAACTTCCACTACTTGTAGAGAGAGTGTTTAAGGTGTCTAAAGGGGGTGAATGGGTGTAGAGAAGGATCAAGCTTACAGTCGAAGCCTCAAAAGATATGGCGATAGAATCATAGCTCAGGCAAAACTGGCTCTTGACGATGATGTAGGAGAGGAGAATATAACAACCCAAGCAGTGATTCGGGATAAATCAAGAACTGAAGATGCAGTAATTATCGCGAAGGCTAAGGGAATTCTATGCGATCTCCAAGAGGCTGAGGCGATTCTAAAGGAAGGGAAACAAGAATTTGAGAGTGGAAAGATGGAAGGCGACGTCATAAAGAAGGGGGACATCATCGCCAAAGTGCGTGGTGACATCGGAGAGCTCTTAAAACGGGAAAGGACGACTCTCAACTACCTACAAATTCTAAGTGGCATCACTACAGCAACTCATGAACTTGCGAGTTGATACCCGGGAAAAGTTGCAAGCCTAAAGAAGACCCACCCCGGATTGTGCCAAAGCGAGAAACGCGCACTCAAAGTTGGCGGAGGATTTACACATAGCAAGCTACGTTCTTTTGGTCAAATTCTAGCAACTCTCTAACTGTGTGGATCTCAATAATGTTACTGGAATGTTTTTGAGAGGTTCTAAAACCAGCTGTAAAAAGGATTGTATCCTCTTCGCTAAGAAGATTTTTAGAATAGAGCATTTGAGCGACAGCTAGAATTCGATCCTCCGCCACCTCGTAGTTAAACAAGACCGGGTAAACACCGTACATAAGATCAAGCTGCCTTTTGACAAA
>JAGLRI010000138.1 GCA_023136395.1 Candidatus Bathyarchaeota archaeon
TATTCATCTATGGAGATGCGGTGAGACTCTTCATCTCTCGGCCCTTGTTTGGACTTGGACAACTTCTAGGAATGTCATCCTATATGTCTTTGCTGGCGGATCTAGTTCCTCGAGACCAACGAGGGAAAGTCATTGGTTCCAGTAATTTCTTCAGCTACATCTTCATGGCTTTCGGCGCATTAGCAGGAGGCATCATCTACCAGATTGTGTCCCCTCAGCTACCCTTCCTCATCATGGTCGCCTCAATGATTCCCGTTTTGATAATACTTACTTTCCTAGTGCATGAGCCAGAGAAAAAAGAAGAATAAACCTTGACCTTTTTTGATACGCACACGCAAAAAACACCGTTAAAAGAAAAACGGATTACAGAACGGTGTTAAAAAAACAAGGTACCGCATAACAAGTTAAAGAAGAAACTTTGTTACATACTTTCCTATTGAACACTTACGTTAGGTAATTAGCAAGGTAAGTTCTTGAAGAACTAGTTGACGTTCATAAAAACGTATAAAACGTTAAAAACGCGTAAAAAACGCTAAAAACGTACCTGAAACGAATAAAACGCTTTCGACCCCGTAATGAAATCTGATATGATATTTTTGGGTAGTTAGAGATAGCTAGCTTAATCTTTAATAAGCCCTAAGCAGTATGTTGGGAGGATATTTCAAAGATTTTTATTAATGCATGCAAATTAGACAAGAAATAAATTAGATCCTTTCCATACAACAATTAGTATGCCTGATAAGTATTTGGTTTTCACGGGTAGACCTAATGCGGGTAAAAGTAGCATAATTAGAGAAATTGTAGGCTTGGATATAGCAACCGGAAAGCGTCCTGGAACTACCCGAAACATAACTAAATATCCTTTAAGCCAAAGATTGTTTCTGGTAGACATGCCAGGCTATGGCAAGATGGTACGTGTTTCTAAGAACTTAGAGAGTATGAGGAAAAATCGGATTATAGATTTCTTAGAGTCTAATGCTCAAAACATAGTCTTAGCTATCCATGTTCTCGACATATCGACGTTCATAGAAATAACATGGCGTTTAGAGAAGAAGGGAATAACCTCAATGGATGTTGAGATGGTCCAGTTTCTAGCTAAGACAATAGGAAAGTTTCCATTGGTAGCAGCTAACAAGATAGATAAGACCGACAAGGAGGAGATAGATGCTAACCTAAATGAGTTCATACATCGAGTTAGCAACGGACATCCTTCAGACGTTACGGGTTTCATTTTTCCAGTGAGCGCGAAGACAGGAGAAGGATTGAGCTCACTTAAGAACGTAATTCACGAGAAGTTGGTAGTAAAGGGGTATAGAACACCGTTTAAAGTAAAGAGAATTTAATTTTTTTGAAAATACTTTATACGTTTTTTATCTCTTTTCACTATTTAATTGGGTTATTATCATCAAGCTAAGATGGAAAATTTATAGGCTAGATTCCGATGTGCACGCGCCGTACTTCGAGAGTAATGCATGCAAGCAAGAGTTTTTAAAGAAATTTTCAAATTTCACAGTTTTTTGTGAAGCTTGATTGTGTTGAGCATTACTTTCTTTGTTTAACCCTTTTCTTTTCTCTTTTAAGCCTTTTCTTACTTTTATTGCGTTTCATCCGACTGACCTATGTTAATAGTAAATAATTCTATAAATCAAGTACTATTAAAACAATTGCATACGAAGAGTCTAAAGGAAATAAGAGTTTTATTACACATGTATACTTAAATGGCATAAGAGGACTGAAAAAATGGATTATACCGAGTTGGTTGAAAGGGCCATCAAGAAGCTTGAGAGTCTGGGGGAGAATGGTCGAATTGAGCTGTTTAAAGGGATCGGTGGGGGGTGCGAAAGCGGACAGACTTCGATTACAAATAGAGCATATTTTAATCGGATTCAGTTAAAAATGAGATTGATAGACTCAAAAGAGGCGGATACAACCCTTGAATTGTTCGGTTGCCACTTAAAAACGCCCATTATGAGCGGTGCGATGAGCGGGATGACTAATCTTGACGAAAAACCTCTCCAAAAAATAGCTAGGGCTTTAAAAGAAGTAGGTTCCATGATGTGGATTGGAATATGCTCAAACACCCAGTTACAATCAGTTGTTGATGAGGAAGTTCCGGTTGTTAAAATCTCAAAACCATATGCTACCAACGAAAAAATAATAGAAAACGTAACTTTCGCAGAGGATGTAGGTGCTGTAGCTGTCGGTGTAGATATTGACTTCTTCTACGGTGCAAAGAGAGGAGATAGAATATTGAGGAGAAAAATGATGGGAACAAAAACACTCAACGAATTAAAGGATATCATATCCACGGTAAACATCCCATTTGTAGTTAAGGGTATATTGAGTACAAATGACGCAATTAAAGCAAGAGAAGCCGGTGCAAAAGCTATTGTAATCTCTAACCATGGATCTGGAGTTCTCGATCATGCTGCGCACCCACTCCAAGTCCTCCCAGAGGTCGCTAATGCCTTAGATGGAGAATTAGACATTCTGGTTGACAGCGGTTTCCGGAGAGGAACAGACGTCCTTAAAGGATTAGCATTGGGAGCAAAGGGTGTACTTCTCGGTGTTAATACCCTATTTGGTTTAGCCGCGAACGGGATGAATGGAGTAAGGGATATGTTTGTAACAATAACCGAAGAATTAAGGAGAACGATGAGTATCACTGGGTGCGCTAACCTAAATGAAATCGATGAGGAAATGTTAATTATCCATTAACGAAAGTCTATCTTTCTTGCCGCAATACCTAATTTTTCTTTTTCAAATTGTAAAAGCTCTTTAGGTTACTACTATAGTTACTAGAGTTTGACTTATGCTTCCTGAAATAATGGGTGTAGGATTTATCAGACGTCTCCTCCTTAACCGAAGAAGAGCTACTGTTACGGCTGAGCCTACGAGAGCGACAGCGATCAACACAAAGAATCCAAATGGTGCACCTGGGGGAAGTGGCAAAAAGAATATACCTTGGCTCACCAAGGTGGCAATCTCGGGATCGTTGTAAACTGCGTATCCGTCCCATTTTGGAAATACTGTGGTTAAGAAGTACATCATGGATGATATGTCAAAGCCGGCTGAAGATTTTCCGTCTTCTTTTTGGAAACTGGCCTCGAAGACTCCTATCGGCGTAGTTTTGCTGGTGACGTTGAGGGTTCGTATGGTATCGTTAATGGCGATGGGTTTGTACCAGTCGTAGGTGCTTCCTAGCTTCACTGTTGCGAAACTTACATTGGCTAATGTTCCTTGTAAGTCAAAGTCTTTGGATTCCGTCGCATCCTCATTGTTTATTGTTGAACCTTTGTCATCACTAACTTTCCATCTCATGTCTGTGAAGGCGGTGACGTACCAATTTGCAGCTAGGCTTCGATTCAGAAGCACGTCGTTACCCCTCAGATAGACATCGACACTGTTAAGGTCTTGAGTTCTACCATCAATGACATCGTGATCTAAAGTCCAATCGCCAATGTGCTGGTCGATCTTTATGGAAACTTCATTGTTTGTCTCAGAAGCAGCGTTTTTACTCGCATTAAAGTTGACGTAGAGGGAAATCTCCTCTACCATGGATTCTGTGGGTTTCCTATTCAAGTTGGGTGAATCGAAGTCTGCACCGTACATCATGGAGTCGTACCAACCCCACATAGATCTCTCCTTCCTGTCAGAGGGGAAGATGGTGCCATTAACATCAGTATATG
>JAGLRI010000139.1 GCA_023136395.1 Candidatus Bathyarchaeota archaeon
TTTATGTCTAGTGTGATGTAAAAAATGACTCGTCACCGCGCTATGTCAGGTAAAACGAAGAAAAAGAAACAGAAGAAAATGGCAAGAAAGCGCAGGAGAAGGAGAAATAAATGAGTTGGTTTTTAAAATTTCATTGCTTCCATGTTTTTTAACAAAAATGATGCAACCATTTCTCATTTATAATGAGGCTGAAAAAAGTAAAAAATTAACTGCAGAAACGCAGCAAGCATTTCTTGTCTCCAAATAGTGTAGTGCTGTAGTAATGACTTCGGTGGCAATTGTAAAAGGTAAAACCCCCTCGAAGATGTTAGAAACGGCATTAAAACTGATAGAAGCTAAGAATCTAATTAGCCCGAAAGACAGAGTACTTATCAAACCAAATTATGTTGCAGCAAAGCATCCTTCAACTGGTATTACAACCGATTCACGTGTTATTGAAAGCATTATTGAATTTGTGAAGAGATGTGGGGTACGTGATATAATTGTTGGTGAGGGTGGTTCTGGTGATACTGAAAAAGCTTTTGATATAGTAGGGATAAGAGATGTTGTTACCTACCATGAGGTGAGATTGGTCAATCTAAATCGAGATACAAGGATTAATGTTAAAGTTCCACAACCCTTGGCCTTAAAGGAAGTAGGAATAGCTGAAACTGCTCTTGAGAGTACATGTATCATAAATGTTCCCACTCTAAAAGTTCATCACATTGCTTTGGTGACTATCTGCATGAAGAATTTGATGGGATTGATTCTACCAAAGAGTATAATGCACAGTCAGATAAATCAGAAGATTGTAGACTTAGCATCTATATTTAAAGACAAAATAAAAATTAATGTAGTTGATGCTCTTGTAGGTGCTGAATCTGACGAAACCAGTGGGAATCCTGTTGAAATGAACCTCATAATTGCTGGTCAAGATATGGTGGCTGTAGATGCTGTAGGAACAGCAGTTATGGGTATTGATCCATTCACAGTAAAATATCTTAGAATAGCTGAGGAAATAGGTTTGGGAGTTTCAAACCTCGAAGAAATAAAAGTCCTTGGCGAAAACATTGAAGAAGTAAAGAAAAGATTTAGGTAAAGGAAATTGTTGAAGATTGCTTAAAACGATTCTTCGAGAGACCCAAAAACAAGTCAAGTAATATATAATTTAACCAAATTATGATATGTAAAAATTGAGTAGCTTTTACATAAAAGGAGTTAGCTGAGTACTGTTAACCTCGCTTTCCTCTTTGTTTTAATTACCTATATTTCAGACTTAAAATCTGTCTTTTTGGTTCACAACAATTTTCATTGGGTCCGATTAAGAAATTATTGTTCTAGCTGAATACGTCTCGAATAGGAATGAAAGGGGAGAAATTTATTGTCTGATGTTGCGAAGAAAATTAAAGATTATTTATTTGAAATTGAGTCTTACTGGTATGATTTACCATCAGAGATTGATCGCGGGGTAAACTCGTTAAAGGAGATCGAAAATCTTATCAACAATTTAGATGAAGAAACTGTCGAAAAAGCATTAATATTGTTTGCAGGGCTTTATCAACGGGCAATAAGATACTCATATTACATTCCAACAACAGTTACCAATTTTACGTTTATAAAAGAGTGGCTGGAAAAAAATCAAAGAGAAAGTCGGACAGAATCTAGTAACAAGTAAGATTTTAAACTACATTAGTTCAATACTCACAAAGACTTCTTCAGGTACTCTGATCCTCATGATTTGACGCATTACACGTTCCTCAGCATCGATGTCGATTAAGCGCTTGTGAATTCGTAATTCCCACCTGTCCCAGGTAGCAGTTCCTTCACCACATGGGGTTTTAAGGACGGGTATACGTAATCGCTTGGTAGGTAGAGGAACCGGTCCGTTCATTTTCACTCCGGTTTTTATGGCAATGGCTTTTAGTTCTTCACATATCTCTTCGAGTTTTTTGTAATCGGAGCTGGATAATCGAATTCGTGCCTTTCTTACCATTGCCTATACTCCTTGAGCGTCGCTTTTATTTACTTACCGTGTTTTAAATCTTTTCCCTAAGGATCATTTAAAATTTCTTTATTCTCTACCCATACTATTCTAGTTTTATATAAAACTTTAATACCAAGTTTATTTTTATTGGTATAAGATACCGCAATCGAGAAGGGAATGCGGATGAAACTTGTTTCGCGGTTAATGTCAAAAAGTCTAATGAAAAGAAATCCTCTACTCGACTTAGGAGGAGCAGATAGAAGAGTTTTGAATATCGCTTGTCAAGATTTAATGAATTATTTGAAGGTTCAATGGGGACTTACGGAGCAAGAAGCACCTGAACTTAAATTAAGAAAGAAAATTTCAATTTATTTCTATGAAAAGCCACAAGAACTCGAGGAGTTCATACATTTATGGTCTGGACTTTGGAATAAGAAATGGAATGAACGAGTTAAGATCGTCCTTGGAAAAAACTTTCAACGTTGCAAGAGAAATGATGAACTTTTAAGAAAAGCGGAACCTGTATGGCGAAAGCTTAAACAACGAAATAAAATTAAGGACATGGTGGTAGAAGCTTTAGTTAAGAATGGGGAAATCTGTGGAACATCTATCCTCGCCAATAACCTGGTGAAAATTGAAATAGGAATGTTCCTGAAGGGGAAGACCAAAGTAGAGGATTGTGATTGCACTCTAAATATTGTAAATAATGTTTTAAGAAAAACTAGGAAAATTTCCCAAAGCAAAGGCCCATTGATATTTTTTAGAATAGGTAAAAGTTTTTTCCGGCTCTTACGAGATGACGTTAAATAAATACACTAATAAATGGTTTCAACTCGAAATAAATACGTATAAATGTTAGATTATCATTTTTTCTGGTGTGTGACTTAAGTAATGTCTAAAAAGGATGTACCTGAGATCACGTATCAATGCGTGATGTGTGGAGCCATGGTGTCTTCAAAGGAAATTGAATTACGTGGTGGTGGAGTGAAATGCACTATTTGTGGATACCGCGTCATTAAAAAAATAAGGTCTCCAATAGTAAAACGCGTATCTGCTAGATGAAGCGCCTATATTATTTTCTCTAAATTTTTATGTACCAAAGAATGTTAAAATTACAAATTTTTCAAAACTTGCTGAAGTAAAAAAACAAGTTATTTTGAGAAAGCTTTTATTGACGGTAGTCTTCTTGCTACAGCTTCATGAATAAAGAATCCTCCAGTGATACTAATGGCTCCTTGAATCGCGTTAAAGGGACATGTGAATGGGAGAAGAGAGATTACTGCTATAGTTGACCAACCGCGAAAAATTGGAAAGAGAAAGACGTTTGCAACTGCCATTATGAGCACTCGGAAAATAATGCTTGAACCAGAAGCATATATCTTTCTTTTACGTGAGACATCTGTGTTCTTTCCCTTTAAGATGAAGTATGCGCCAATTATGGTTGAAAATTCTGCAAGGCATTTCATGAATCCACTGAAGGGGTCGCGAAACGAAATAATGGCAAAGGATACAAAAGTTGTTGTTGCACCTGGAATGAAACCTAAAGATAGGAACGCTACAAACATGGGTATTCCAACTACGTCAAACTTTAAGAAAGGGGCGAGAGGGAAGGGTATTCTTAAAAATCTGGAAATCTCAAGAACCGCTACGACAGCTCCTAAGATCGCTGTTCTTGCTAAAATTACGCTTTTTCTTTCTAC
>JAGLRI010000014.1 GCA_023136395.1 Candidatus Bathyarchaeota archaeon
CAAAAAATAAAGATGTTTTGATTATTATAGGTTCTCAAAAAGTACCAAGAGAAATATACCAATTGGTGGATTATAATATTGCAATAGGTAATCAACCCCACTCAGAAGTGACAGCATTAGCAATATTTTTAGACAGATTATTCAAAGGAAAAGAATTGAAAAAGAAATTTGAAAACGCTAAATTAAAGATAATTCCCCAAAAAAGGGGAAAGAAAGTTATCTCCTGAGAGAGTTTTTTTATATCTTTAAAGATCTGCATTATAGGTTCACACTGTTATTAGGATTTAACATTTAAATCAGACAAATATATACATTGAAGATAATCAAAAGCATTTGGAGAAACTTCGATGACTTCCTTGATCTCGATCATAATACCCACTTACTGCGAGGAAAAAAACATTGAATGGTGTCTAAAAAGTATCAAAAAACAAAAATTTGAAAAGGGTAAAATCGAGATTGTGGTTGTGGATAGTAACAGCCCAGATAATACGAGGAAAATTGCTAAAAAATTTGCAGATAAAATAATAAATATAAAAAGTCGAGGTGTTAGTAAAGCTAGAAATTTTGGGGCGCACATAGCACGAAGCGAAATTCTACTCTTTTTAGATGCAGACACAATTTTAGCTCCGGGATTCATAACTGAAATATATGAACGTTTTTCAGAATCTAATATAGTCTGTGTTTCAGGTACGGTGGCAGGTCTTGAAAAGCAGGGGATAGTTGACGACTTGTTTAAGTTTTTTCATTACAACCTCATGAATAAAATCGCGGCGTTATCAGCATATTTAGGTTTCCCCTTTTTTCCAACTGTGTGTTGTGCCTGTAGAAAAACGATTTTTCATAAAGTCGGAGGGTTTGATGAAGGATTAGCTATTGCTGAGGACATAGTTTTTTCGTTGAAAATGGGAAAAATTGGTAAATGTTTGGTTACGAAAGGAGCTAAAGCTTACACATCATTGAGAAGGGTGAAAAAAAACGGGCGGATAAATAATTATTTTATTTACTTTAAAAATTATTTCAGAGTCTTAATCTTAAACAAAAAACCTTGGATCAACGACTTTCCCCATGTTCAGGAAATCTGAAAACTTTCTTAGCGATTATCCACCATGCAGGAAACAGTAACGGTGCTTTTCCAGACTTTATAAAAAAACGAACTTTCCCAAAAGAAACGGCGATCATTCCAACATTTTTTATTATCTCAAACCCACTTTTTTCTAAGACAGTTTGCCATTGTTTAAGCCAAAAATCATTCAAATGAGTTTTATCTTCCAATCCAAACCGTCCGCAGATGCACGACCAAAAAAGCGGGTTGGGCACCTGCAAGAAGAGTACACCATCGTCCTTTAGTATCCTTAAGAATTCCTTTATACACAGATTTATCTGAGATACATGTTCTAATGTGTCTACGACAGTAATAACATCGAAGGATTCTTTTTTAAAAGGAAGACTAACGGCGGAAGCTCTCGAAATTTTACCTTTACAGTATTCCTTAGACTTCTTAACCGCAAAACTAGATATATCTATCCCAAAAGATTCAAAGTACTTAGATGCCTCTCTTACAAGAAAACCGTAAGCACAGCCTATATCTAGTAGCCTCCCCCTATCTATAAACTTCCAAATAAATTTCATTATCTCCTCCCAATGGGGAAACCCCTTCAATTTTTCATAACTTCCAACTGTCCACCAATAATTGGATCCTCTTCCCTCGAAGTAATCTTCATCATAAAAGTTCTTATCCACTTGTTACCCCTCAATCTTGACCTCTTTCTGTGAACATCTAAAATAAATTTATATAATTCTGTAATAACGTTTTAATTTCATCCCATAACTAAGTAGATTAAATTGATATGCTGATGCATCGGTGCTACATGCTCTCTACATCCACCTGGAAATTTAGATAAGGAAGTCTTCGCTGTTTCATCAAGAGAGGAAAGGATATATTAAAAACCAAATAAATCTGCGAGACTGGTTTCATCTAAAGAATTCGTTTAAAACCCGACAACAGAGTTCATTTAGGTACCTCACCCACAATTTTTCTTGTTTGTTTAATTAGATCCTTCTTTCTATCTTCAAATTTATCACAGGAATCTCCTAAAATGTCGACGCGAAGTTCACAAAATTTTCCAAAAGGATTAAAGTAAAGACAGTCTTCACAATCAATTCTCCACTGCTTATTGGTAGATAAGTTATTACTTCTTTTATATCGACGCAGAATGGAGGGAGCCATCTTCCCAGCTTCAAGGAAATATTATAAAAACGAAACAGGCAAATAGTTACTCACTAAATTTAATATTATCCTTAATAACACTTGAATCCCAACGATTAAAAGTATTATTTTTGGCATTGTGGAAGATATGCCTGTTTTAGAAACCTTTTTGGGAGCGTTGATTTCATATTCCTTAATTTCTTTCGCATTTGCATCAACTACAACTAATGCATTTTTCTTTTTTAAACCAACTTCTATAACGAAATAATTAGGACCCTCCTGAGAGACCTTATTTGGAATTGCACGTTTATGCCCAAGACCCTTCAAAAAATCTGTAGCCAATTTCGTCACCTCCTCAGCATTTAATCGAGAATTCGTTGATTCAACGGATTCATCAACTTTCGAGTCTAAAATAGATCCCTGCTCATCTTCTTTTGATTGATTAAGTTCTATCTTAGTTCCTTTTTTTGACATTGGTTTTCGCCTTGAAAGATATACCTTATACTTTGCAACTTAATAAAATCAGAAGGAATTAAAAACTATTTTGAATTCAAGGTATGAACATTTGATACTAATCTAAAGATCTTTAAAAGACTCCCATAACTAAAAAGAGTAAGTTAATACCTTCTTCTTTTCAGAATCTATTTCATTACATTAAAAAAATAAAAACATATAAACAATAAAAGAAATAAAGCTTAGACTGGTAGGTGTAGAAAAATGGTTATAGAAAGCACTACAATTTATTTCGAGACCCCGGGCGAAGAGAATACGGATATGGTTTTAGAAATCGCAAAGAAGCGGGCTTTAGAACGGGGCGTCAAACACATTGTTGTAGCTTCAACGAGAGGAAATACGGGTATAAAGTCTGCAGAAGTTTTTAAAGATACAGGGATTAATGTCGTCGTTGTCACTCATCAAACAGGACATCGAGGAACTGGAATCCAACAGTTAACAGAGGAGAACAAAAAGAAACTTGAAAAGATGGGAGTCACAATTATTACTGGTACGGATGCCCTTACAGGGGGCGTTGGATTTGGCATATCATATCGTCCACCGCCTGAAAAACCTGATGAAGATACATTAAAGATCGTTCGAACTATGAGAAGGTTTTCTCGTACACAAAACATACCACCGGTACCATCAATTGTTGCTTCAACACTTAAATTGTTCTGCCAAGGAGTGAAGGTAGCTGTTGAGATTGTATTTATGGCTGCGGATGCAGACGTTATACCGGTCGATCAGGATGTCGTAGCTATCGCTGGAACAGGTAGGGGAGCTGATACAGCTGTGTTGATACGACCCGCTAATACAACTAATTTTCCTCAAATGGATGTTCATGAAATCATCGCTAAACCCTTCGCTAATGTAAGACCGCGCAGGCGCAATGTTTGAAAAACACATATCTATCTATCATTGTTTTAGGATTTCAAGCAAGATCAAACGGTTTTCTAACATATTCCTTAGTTGATAATATAGCTAGCTATACAGACGATAGTAAAAGGAAGTAATAGAGAAAGGAAAAAAGCACCATACACTTACATGAGTACTATGATATCTTTTTTCACGCAAAGTATAAAAAAAATATTGAAATGTTGAAAACAATTTAGGTGTTAATGAAGATAATACCTATTATTTTTACTAATATTCCTTTGTCAGCCTTTATTACTTTATAAAGTTGGAAACTTATTGTCCTTAAGGTCTAAGATTCTGTAAGGTTTCCAGCTTTTGAGACAACATATTAGTTTTGAAGCGAAGTAGAAAGGTGGTATCTTCTCCGAATCATATAAATAATTTCTTGATTTATTCATTGGGGTGTTGAGTAGTATGCCTACGGTAGTTGTGATTTACGACAGCAAAACTGGCTTCACAGAGAGTATGGCGAAGGCTGTGGTTAACGGAGTTAGAGACGTGAAGGGTGTGGAAGGTGAGTTACTTAAAGTTGGGACACCTTTTAGTGTATCAAGGCTTGATAAGGTTGATGCTATAGTTCTTGGTTCACCATCTTACTATGGTGACGTAACTCATGAGATGAAAGCATTTCTCGAAACCCTTAAAGATCATAAAGAAACCAATAAGCTCGAGCTTTCTGGTAAAAAAGGTGGAATCTTCGCTGCGTACACATGGGACAAGGGATGGGTCATCGATAAACTCCAAGTGTATATGAATATCCTTGGAATAGAACTTGTGGCACCTCCAGTGTCGGCGCTTGACAGAATGGGTGGAAGCATTTTTCATGGGGGAAAGGTTCCCTTACTTCGCATAGATGAAAATTCCCTTCAAAAGTGCAGTGAGTTGGGTCAAGTCGTCGCATCAAACTTGAGGGGTTAACAAATAAGGAAATCTTGACTCATTGTTGCATACCTGCCACGTATTAGGTGTTTTAAACGCAATCTTAATATTAGTTTTTAAATTATTTCGTCAAAAAGATCAGATTAATGGTTTTAACGAATTAATAAGAAAAGATATACCAAAATAAATCAGTACTACTCCAAAAACTGCCAAGACAAGTCTGTACCATTTAAATCCAATAACGTTTGCTCCCATTTTTGCAAAATGTGCAACGGATATGAGCCAAACATAATCAATCCATACATGACAAATATACATAAATACAACCCCCGCTAATGATGCAAACTCTAAAGAGAGAAGAATTAGATTCGCTCCAACAGTTAACCACCATAAAATAAAAAATGGATTCAGACCCGTGAAAGTCAATCCTAGTAATAAAAGATTTCGTGTAGTAATATTTCGAGATTTTGCTTTTTTCTTGATTTTAAATTTTAGAGAGTCACGTACTTGTTTAATTCCAAAAATAAGGAGAACTATTCCACCTGCAACTCCGATGGTAATCTTTATGGGAAGCTGGTTAACAACCGATAACAGTCCTAATGCAAACAGCATAATTAAGGTGAATTCTATTAATGTATGTGCTATTGAAAAAACTAAGCCAGTTTTTGCTCCTGTTTTTGCACCTTGAGAGATTGTAATAAAAAATAATGGACCTGGAGCTAAAGCACCAGAAACAGTTATCAGAATAACAGTAGCTACAAAGTTCGTTAGATCCATAAGATAGGATTATTGAGAAGCTCAATTAATAGATGTTTTTCCAGGTTGGTTATAGAACCTATAGTTAGCAGATGCAGAATTTACATTTTTCTTCTATACTTATTCTTAGTCAACTGTTTCTTTTATTTTTTTTTGCTCCCTTCTTTCAAGTTCACAGCATGCATGCATGAAATAAAGTTAATATCGTGTCGGTTCCTTTCGCAATCCAAGCATTTCCCTAGCTTGAGCAGGTGTAGCTATCTCACGGTTAAGTTCCTTTGCAATTCGCACTGCTCTTGCAACTAGCTGGGCGTTGCTTTCACACAAGACTCCTCTCTTATAGTAGATATTATCTTCAAGCCCAACCCTAACATTCAAACCAATCGCTATTGCTATAGTTGTCAAAGGCAACTGGTGCGCACCTACACCAACAACACTAACGATAGAGTCTCGGGGGACATGTCGCAACATTGAAAGTAGATTACCAGGTGTTGGATAAACTCCGCTCGGTGCTCCTAACACAAACTGAATAAGATAAGGTTTATGAATTAAATCCTGTCTTAGTAAATTTTGAAGTAGTTGGAATTGACCCTGATGATAAACCTCCATTTCTGGTTTAACATTTCTCTTCAGCATCTCTTTTGCGTAAAGCTCTGTCTCAGCCCATTTGAAAGTGGGAGGCCAGATACTATCAAGAAAGATATCGTCGGGTCTACCGGACAATGGGGGTTCTCTTTTTTTCAACCTTGCCCTCCAAGCCATGGGACCTAAATTGAGACTTGCTAGTTCAGGATTAGCATCAAGTGACCTCATCCTCTCCTCAGTAGTCAGACGGCCCATTCCTCCACCAGTTGTGTTATTGATAATAATGTCTGGACATAACTTTCTTATCCGCTTATTTATTTCGTGATACTGCTTAGGATCAATAGATGCACCGGCATAACCCTTATTTGGATCTCTTGCGTGTACATGAACAACAGATGCTCCAACTTTGTATGCTTCATACGTTTGTTGAGCCTGTTCCTCCGGGGTTTCAGGTAAATTTGGATTAGTTTCTTTGCCATGAACTCCACCGGTTATAGATGCTGTTATGATTAGGGGAGGCATCTCCTGCCTTCTAATCTTGGTCAAATATTCATAGATGTTATGATAGTCCCAACTCATTTTAATTCCTCTAACATATCAAATATTAAATACTCCTATATATACGATAAATATTTAAAATTAACAGAGTTTCTAATTTAGTTTTTCAACATATTCAGTTCCTTAAAATCATACTCTTTAATCAACGTGTTGTACAGGTTCTTCCAAGGCCTATTACACATTAAACCTTTATGCGCGTATAAAGTGGGAAAAGTTGTTTTAGTGTTTAGTCAGGATCCTAAAAACCCAGTGTTTCGCCAACAAGTATTATGGTAAAGTCTGTACTTCCTGGTTTTGCTTTTATTATTGTGGTCATTCTACAGACTCTTTCAGGAAGCTTACATCCAACTTCTTTACACTCCAAGGTTAATACGCAGGGGGTTTTTCTTCCCATTCTTTTTGCATTCATTGGAGCTGCAACTTTTTTAATTCTTTGAATCCCATCTTCTACATCTCTGACTATTTTGTTAAATCCAGCGACAACTATGACTTTTGAAGGTCCAAAAACCATCGCTGCTACTCGGTTTCCGGTTTGACCCTCATCCACAAGCTTTCCATCATACGTAATTGCGTTAACACTTGTCACAAAAACATCTGAGTTTAATTCCTGCTTCATCATCGTCAAACTTTCCTCCGATGTTTGAGCTGACCAGTGTTGAGCTACATGGTTACCTCGCGCAACTAGTGCTTCTATTAAACCAATTTCTCGGATAGTCATAGTTCCAGGGATTCCAACGAGGACATCAGTGGGAATAAGTTCTAAAATCTTTTCAAGAGCATCTTGTTTTGTTGGGACAGAAAAAACTTGAAAACCATTCTTTTTAAGTGCAGCTAATGTCTTTTCAAGTCTCTGATCAACATACCATTTCTTAGCCTCTACACCTTTCCTATACCTTTCCATACAAAATAGTCTCCTTTGGTCTATTTTTTAGATAAACCTAAATTTAGATTTATTGTAAAACCACACACTGCAATACGCGCGAGCATACATGATCTATACATAAAATTTCTTGAAAACTGAAATTAGGGCATCTTACACTCTTCACCGCTTAACTCTTCTTAATAAACCATTAATATTATGGGTATTAGCGACATTTTCTGATTCTAACCAACCACGACGGGCAACAGAAATTCCAAGGGCAAGATAGATAAGTTGTTCAGGGGTGTGAGCATCGGTTCCGATAGATATCATAACTCCACGCTCCATAGCGGCTCGTGTGTTAAAATCGTTTAAGTCTAGACGATCGGGTAAGGCATTTATCTCCATCATAACTCTCTGTTTGGAAGCGGTAGTGAACACTTCTTCGAGATTTATTTGATAAGGTTGTCTCCTCTGAATTAATCTTCCAGTAGGATGACCAATAGTTGATACGTAGTCATTGTGCATAGCAGATATTACCCGTTCCGTCATTTTTTTTGCTGTTCCCTTGAACCCAGAGTGGATGCTTGCTACGACAAAGTCGAGATCTTTTAAGACGTTATTAGATAGATCTAGGTTTCCATCTGCTAGTATATCAACCTCGATACCTTTTAGAAGCATAAAATTTTCAAAATATTTATTCAGTTTCTCGATTTTTGCTATCTGATTCTTTAAGCGTTTTTCATTGAGACCTCTTGCTATTCCTAGAGATTTTGAGTGATCACAGATGGCAACATATTCTAATCCTCGTCTCTGAGCTTCTTCAGCGATCTCCTTCAGTGTAGCAGTGCCATCACTCCACTTCGAGTGAACATGGAGGTCGCCTCTTATCTCATTGTAGCCAATAAGGTTAGGAAGGGATCCTTCCATTGCTGCTTCAATCTCGCCTCTATCCTCCCTCAACTCGGGTTCAATATACTTAAAGCCCAAAGCCTTATAGATCGACTTCTCTGTCTTCCCCGCTATTTGTTGGTTGTTCTTTCGCTTGAAAAGACCATACTCATTTAGTTTGTAACCTAATTTCAAGGCTAAAGTCCTTAGCTTGACGTTGTGATCTTTTGATCCCGTAAAATACTGAAGAGCAGAACCATAGTTCGTGGGTGAGACGACTCTAAGATCGACTTGAAGGTTTACCCCAATTATAACTGAACTCCGCGTAGTTCCCTTAGACATAACCCTACTGACTCGAGGCATAGAAACAAAATGTTCTACGACCTCCTCACCATTCTTAGAGGCGATAAGAACATCGAGGTCACCCACTGTTTCCTTCATCCTACGAGATGATCCGGCAGCTTCCACCGTTAAAACCGAGCTAAAACCAGCCATATATTCTTCGATCTCTCTGATCACTGGAAGAATCTGACCAAGAAGGAAACGCTTCGGTATACTCTTATATGCTTTTATAGCTCGAAGAATATTTGCCTCAGATTTAATACCAAACCCTCTAAGATTCTGAATCTTCCCTAAACGTGCTGCCTCCTCAAGTTGATCTATAGAACCTATGTTGAGTTCTCCATGAAATCTCATGGCAGTTTTTGGCCCTATACCTTCCACGCTTATCAAATCTCGGACACCTGGTGGAAGGGACTCTCTCAACTCCTCAAGGTAGCTACAATCACCCGTAGACAAATACTCCTCAATAACTGCTGCAATTCTCTTTCCCACTCCAGGAATCGCCTCAAGCTTACCACTTTCGCACACAGCTCTTATGTCATCATTGAGCGACTCGATCCGCTGTGCAGCTATTAGGTAAGCCCGACTTCGGAAACCGTCTCCCTTAAGAGAATAGAGCTCCCCAAACTCGTATAGTATACGAGCAACCTCAATATTAATGCTCATCTTCAATAGAAACAAAACAATAAAAATATAAAGTTTATAGTCTCTAACAAGTCAAAAGCTAGCTAGCTTTTAATCCCCCTACAAATATTAAGTTTCATTAATAACTTTGGATAAGTTGACTAATATTTCCAAAAAAATTCTGAAGAAAAATACGATTCTTATTAATTATAAGACACTAAAACATTAAGGATAAAACTATGATTGATGCACATTGTCACCTTGAACAACCGGATTATGATGAAGAACGAGATGTTGTAATCAAGCGATGTAAAAAACAATTACAAGCAGTAATTACATCATGTGCTAATCCAAAGGATTTTGATCTAACTATACAACTTGTTAAAAAGTATAAAAACTTCATATTTGCCACAGCCAGTGTTCATCCCCAGTATGTGAAAAATTTTAGTGAGGATGAGATCAAAGAATACTTAGAGAAAATAAAGTTACACAAAGACAACTTAGTGGCGATTGGGGAGACGGGACTTGATTACAATTGGGTAAAAGAAACTATGTGGCGAGAAAAGCAGAAAAAATTATTTAACCGTTTTATAACCCTAACAAAAAATTTGCAGTTACCTTTGGTAATACACAGTCGCGATGCAACAAAAGAGGTACTAGAAATCTTAGAGAACCACGCAGTGAAACGTGTGCAGATGCATATGTTTACTGCCCCTTCACTGTTGAATCGAGTAATAGACAATGGGTGGCATATATCCGTTAATAATTTACTTCTAAGGAGTAAGACAGTTAAAAAGATTGTACGTGACTGCCCCTTGGGGCGATTAATGCTTGAAACTGATGCACCATGGCTGGGCATAGGAAAGGATGGTAATATAAAGTCAAAACATGAAGTGAGAAACGAGCCTATTGCAGTTAGGCTTGTAAGGGATAAAATTGCAGAAATAAAGAAGATTTTTGTGGAGAAAGTTGATAAACAGACAACAGAAAATGCGATAAAATTTTATAAATTAAATATTTAATTTTTTTTATATTATTCGTTTCGCATATCAAATTCTTCAAGTAAACCTTGACATTGGGGGCAGTAAACATAATTGAAAGAGATCCAACTAAACGTTTTCCAGCCACATTCCCCACATTTCTTATTAATTAAGTTTTTAATTGTACTCAAAGTTTTTACTTTAGTCATCACTTCTCGTATCAACCCCTGTTCCTTGATTCCATAATCCTTTAATACAAACAGAGCCATCTTTCATGAATCCATTATATATCTTTTATGAATTGAAGGTCTGTTGTAGTTTGGAAAGTATCTGTATGATAAGTGAAAAAGACTAGCGAACTTGTTTTAATTCAATTAGTTCAAGCCAGATTCCATTGGGATCAATCACGAAGGCTATTCTAGTTTTTGACCCTTGAAGCATGTATGGTTCCTTTGCAACCTTGACATCCATACTTTTTAACTTTCTCATAGCTTCGTCCATATCGGGTACAGCAAAAGCAAGGTGATCTAATTCATCTCCAGATGTCCAGTCCGTTTTCTCCTTCCAATGAGTTAACTCGATCTGCGCGTTACTTTCTAGATCCCTTAGGAAGGCGATTTCTGCTTTATTCTCAGGTATCTCCCTTCTTCGAACGAACTCTAGACCCATTACATCCTGATAAAACTTTATAGACTCATTCATATCCTTAACGGTAATAGACATGTGTAGAATTCTCACGACTACTTCCTCACGAAAGTATTGTCATTGGGATATACTTAATTAATTTTTTGTAAGGAGGAGTTGATTTAACAATTCTTTTTGATAGAATATTTAAAATTGTTAGGTGTGTAATATAGTGTAAATTTTGCTAGATTTTAAGGTAAATAGTTAATGCCAAGGACGTTAGCCAATTTCATCGCGTCGTCATCAGTCATAGACTCTGTTTTAAGGTATTCAAAAATTTGTTTTGTTGTCATTCCAATGTTTTTTGCTTCTTCAACAGTATGACGGTAAGCTTCAATCTCTGTTGGCCGCTCCACATAGTTAAATCTCCTATCCCGAAGTTGTTTTCCATCCATGAACTGCTTTACATGAACCAGCTCATGTATGATATCGAGGTAGATGTCTCTTGCGTCTCCATTTCTTAGATATTCTGCATTTATTATTAAATGTCCGTCTTGATCGTTTACTCCCATATAACCTCTTCTGGAGCGAAATTCAATCCACAATTCGTTTAGTACTTTCTCCGTTTCATCACCAAAAAGCCGTATAACTGCTTCAACTTCCTCAAAGCCTTTGAAATAGTCAATAAACCTGAATAAAGGGACATTAACATCACGAATTATCTTTACCTTATCAAATCCAATAACTATCGTAGACACCCTTTTTTTCCGATTGATATTTCCAAGAAGGACATACCCATTCTTAAAAGTATCTTATTTTTTCACGAAGATGAAATTTTATTGATACCTGAATAAATTAACGATTCGACGAAAGTATTTTACTATAACAAAAGCTACGAAAAAAATTGAGACCCAAAAAAGAGTGTCTAACACTAAATTAGTAAACGTAAAACGCGTAGAGATGTTTAAAGTAATCATAGTAATGCGCCATACCAAAGGATGACCATAATATTTAGCTCCAACTATACTAGCTTCTGGCGGATTCTCAATGACTCCTGTAGCTAATGAAACAAGAACACCGCAAATTATTATGCTAAATATAGATTTAAAAAATTTAGATTTGAAGGCCAAATAAATCGCCTGTCTTAAATATTTAATTCAACGTTAATAATTCTATATTTTAAAACAGGATTTATTCTTTCAACATTCGGTAGTAATGTGCGCGCATAGCTTTACAATGCACTCATCTTTTTTTTTAAAAAAACTTAATTATTTAAATACTAAAAATAACATGTTGTAATTTTAATAAGAGGTTATCAGTTTGGAAAGAACTACGTATTATTTTGAGAAAGCAGGGGAAGAAAATACGGATATCCTGCTAAATCTAGCTAAGAAGAGAGCGTTAGAACGCGGAGTAACAACTGTTGTTGTAGCCTCAACCAGAGGAGACACTGGAGTTAAAGCCGCTGAAGCCTTCAAAGACACGGGTATCAAGCTCGTAGTTGTACCACACCAGACGGGGTGGAGGAAACCCGGGTTTCAGGAATTAACCGAAGAAAACTGGAAGAAGATCGAAGACCTTGGGGCAAAGATAGTTGTGTGCACCCACACTTTTGGGGGTGTTGGCAGGAGTCTTGAACATAGACCGCGCCCGCAACAAGGTACATCAAGACCTCAACCACCACAAATACCATCACACATTCCACCCATAGGAGACCTAATCGCCAGGATACTTAGATTGTTCAGCCAAGGAATGAAAGTGTGTATCGAAATAACTATGATGGCGGCGGACGCTGGTGCAATAACTATGGACAAACCCATTATTACAATAGCTGGATCCCATAGAGGGGCTGACACAGCTATCCTCGTAAAACCTGCACACTCAAATAACTTATTCGATCTAGATATACATGAAATTATAGCCAAACCTTTTTCAAAGCGATGGGAAGGTATTAGGTACCAACAATGATATAATATAATGCGGTTTTGACTATTTTTTAAAAAAATCTTTAATTTAACTAGAGCGTCACCGCATTTGATAAAAATTGGTATCTAATTATTATCGGAATCCAAATAATAAACAATATGTGTGCTTCGATCATTTATCCAATTTCTAATATAACATATCAAAGTGTATGCTTATGTGGGTACTAATGTGTATTTAACTTGCTGTATACCTCTAATAGCTCTGACTCGGCCTATAAAGTTGAGGACGTCTTCTACATCTCCTTGAGCAATAAAGACTTCAAGACAATAATCTATTCCAAGATGAAGGTGCATGTTACCTGTAACTAATTCATTGTATTCATGCCGTAACCGCATCAACCGTTCGTCTATATCTCGCCTTACGTACTCACTTATGATGGTTATGGTGGCAGCAACCCTTCCTTTTTCTAATCGATTTAACTCGTACTCAGATAAGGAATTTCTAATGGCGTTTCTAATTGCTTCTGAACGACTCGAATAGCTTTTATCCTTTATTAAAACATCTAGTTTCCTCAATAAATCACTTGTTAGTGAAATGCTTACAATGGGCAATTTAACTCATTTAATAAAATAATGTAATCAAATTATTAAAATTTATTTAAAAACCGGAAATTTTTAGCACTATCTTAATATAATATATCTAATAATGTTTCAAACGATCGCCATTGGACGATAAGAAAAAAGATATAATTCGCATAGCATGTGTAGGTTTGATAATTCTAGTCAATATTCTCGGCATATGGCAAATTGACTTCTATTTTGACCCCTTGGCTTTGCTAATTATTGCGGTAGGAGGATATCCAATATACAAAGAAGTATATTACGCCTGGAAATCCAAATCGATAACGATGGAAGTGGCAATGACTATTGGCATAGCAGCATCTTTAGCTATGGGTGAATCAATAGCCGCGATGATAATAGTTTTTTTCACCCTTTCATCCGAATTCATAGAAGAATTTACAATCGACAAAAGTAGAAGGGCAATTGAAGAATTAATAATCCTTTCCCCCAGAAAGGCGTTCATCAAAAAAAACGGTCAAGATGTAGAAGTGGATATTAATTCTATAACGAAGGGTGACATGGTTGTTATTCATCCAGGAGAGAAAATTCCTGTTGACGGAAAAGTTATAGAAGGTGAAGCTAGTGTTAACCAAGCATCCATAACTGGTGAGTCAATCCCGGTGGATAAGAAGATAGGAAGTGAAGTCTTCGCCGGAACAATTAACCAAAGAGGTTTTTTATTAGTTGAAACAACTAAAGTAGGGAAGGACACGACACTAGGAAAAATCATAAAACTTGTTGAAGAAGCAGAAACATCAAAAGCTAAAGTACAAAAATTTGCCGACAAGTTCGCTGCTCGCTTTGTACCATTCGTTTTATTTATTGCAGGTCTTGTCGTTCTAATCACTCAAAACGTCATGTCAGCAGTTTCAGTCATAGTTGTAGCCTGTCCCTGTGCAGTCTCAATGGCCACTCCCCTCGCGATAGTGGCAAGTGTTGGTAAAGCCGCTAAAAAGGGAATTATTATAAAAGGAGGCACTTACCTAGAAGAATTAAGTCGTGTAAATACAATAATTCTTGATAAGACGGGAACACTCACTATGGGAGAACCCCAAGTTACAGATATCAAAGGATTTGAAGAACATAATGAGCGGGAAATCATTACTTTTGCAGCTATTGCCGAACTTCATTCGGAGCATCATCTTGCGAAAGCAGTGCTAAGAAAGGCTAGGGAATATGACTTGAAGGTTCCCAACCATTCAAGCTGCCAAATTATTGCCGGAAAAGGTGTTTTGTGCTCTTATGAGGATAAAACGATAATTATGGGAAACAGAAGCATGGT
>JAGLRI010000140.1 GCA_023136395.1 Candidatus Bathyarchaeota archaeon
AGACTACGAAGTCAGACCTTCGCAGGAGCTGGGCTAGATCTCCTGAGGGAAGCACCTCGTCAACCCACGGAGACTCGATTTTCCTTATATGTCCGAGTCCGAGGACATGTGTATCGAAGACCTTAACCTTTCTAGCGATCTCTTTGCCGATTGCGCCTACACCAATGATTCCAACTGTCTTCCCGTACATCTCGTCCGGTTTATATACCGCTGATCCAAGCCACTGTGATTCGAGCTGAGCTCTTGTGAACATGGGGATTCTGCGGGTCCATGCGAGCATAAGAGTTACTGCCATCTCTCCGACCTGTGTCCCATGTATCCCACTGGAACATGTCAATAGCACATCACTCTTTACCATCTCCGGGAAAAGCAATCGTTCAAAACCAGCGAAGTAACAATGAACCCATTTGAGGCTATCAGCAGCTGTGAAGACGTCCCGGTCGAACTCCGAACCCGAGCAGAGAACCTCAACGCCCTTTATCTTCCTAAGAATCTCATCCTTAATCTGGGCTGAACGTTCTCTATCTGGATGGATGTGGGGTCGCCAACTTTCAAGCGTCTGCGCGTGAATTATAGGCGAGACCGAACGGATCTCGTTCAGTAATTGCTCTATAGATTCATGTCCGTGAATTGGAATATTGACAGTGAATAGGATCTTCAGTTCTTTATGCTTCAAAGGATCTCCCCGTGCAATTCATACAACGAATATCTCACGAGGCGTGCGATTCAGCCTTGTAGCGCCAGATTTGGTTATGAGGAAGTTGTCACAGTTGAAGACGTAGCCCTTTTTCGACCGAATCGTTTCTGGATGTATCGCCATAAACATGTTTTCCTTTAGAGTCATCTTCTCTCCGTGCATGATGGCGGGGCGTTCAACCAAGTCGTATCCCTGACCGTGTGAACAGAGCCGTTTCTCTATCTGGTAACCTTTGGCTTTGAGGAGCTTGTTATGGGTATCCAGCACTTCCTCTGGTTTTACCCCTGGTTTCATAAGTTTAGCCATCTCCTCTTGCATCTCAAAAGAAATTTGCGTTAAATCTTTAAGATGCTTAGACGCTGAACCTACACAAATCGCTCTGGCGATTTCAGCCCAGAAGCCTCCAGGTCCACTTACCTCAATAAGTATGTTGAGTTGGTCACCACGTTTCATCTCGTGACTGAGTAAACGTCTAGGAACATTCAATGCAGATGTACCTTCTGGTGCAGAGTAGAGAAAACCAGCCTGAGATTCACTGCCCATATCTTTTGCAACACGCTGAAACTCCGATAGAATTTCATACTCCTTAATGCCTGGACGAACGTACTTCAACGTGGCTTCAAAAACCCTATCGTGCAGCTCAACCGCTTTTCTGCCGTATTCTAACTCTTCCTCACTCTTAACAGCCTTTATTTCATCCACCATGTCAGTCGCATCACGCATAGCAACTTTGGGCAAGTTTTTTCTGATGTACGCGTAAAGATAGGCAGACATTGATGCTGATGAAACCATACCGATTTTCTTCACTTTCTGCTCCTCAAGCGCATCAAATACCGCCTTAGCATGCAATTCATTAGTGAAATTGAACACTGCAAATGCGGGAAGAGCCACTCGCTTCTTAATACCATAAGATGGGTGCTCATCTATCTTAGGCGGTCCGCCAGTAACTACAGTCAACTCATCATCAAGAGGGAAGATCACAGACACTCCGCCACCACCAGGCATGTCAGTGAAGTAGCGGACCATTCCGCCAAAGTTCACATTTGCAGTTTGGATAACCAAACAGTCCAACCCCGCCTTCTTCATTGCCTCTCTAACAGCTTTCCAACGCCTGTCAAGTTCATTATTGGAGATTTTTTTATACCTTGGAACGCGTTCCATAATTTTCAATCCACCAACATATTTTCATGATATTCTAGCGCGCGATTCCCTAGACAATTCTCTTAATAAGAATGTTAATGTATCTCTTTGAGATTTAATAATTATTTCAAAAATATTCACTTTTTTTTATCAAAAACTCGTTTTAAATCTTAAAAGCTAGCTAGCTTTAGCCAAATCTAGCTACCTCAATATTTTTTATTTCACTCTTTCTATTTATAATCATATTTCATCGTGCACATCAAGGTTAATGATAGTATGGAACCTATTCAAACAGAAAGGCTATTGGTGCGAGACTTTAACGAAAATGATTGGCAATCAGTCCACGATTATGCATCTGATCCTGAAGTCGTTCGCTATATGGAATGGGGTCCCAACACAGAGGAAGAAACCAAAAACTTCATCCAACGAACAATACCCTCCCAGAAGGAGCAACCCCGCCAAAAATATACGTTAGCAATAATTCTAAGAGATGACACTGAACTTATTGGCAGCAGTGGAATTAAAGTGTCAAATCCTAATAATCTAGAGGCAGAGGTAGGATACTGCTTGAATCGCCAATTCTGGGGACGAGGTTATGCAACCGAGGTAGGAAAAGCCCTCCTAAGGTTCGGCTTTGAAAAACTGAATCTACATCGAATCTTCGCCACTTCCGATCCGGAGAACAAGGCTTCAGTACACGTCTTGGAAAATATCGGTATGAACCGTGAAGGTCGTCTTCGAGAGCATAAGTGGATAAAAGGAACATGGTGTGACTCCTATCTATATGCCATACTCGACCGAGAATGGACTACAATGCGCATGGGAGATTCAGAGTAAACGTTCATAGCTAGCTAAATTGGTATAAATCTTGTGAAATAAGGAGTCAAAAAGGAATGAGTTGGACAAGAAAACCTTGGACAACAAAAGAGTGGAAAAAACGAAGAGAAGAACTTCTTAAAACGAATAATAAATGTGAATGGTGCGGATCAACTGAATATTTAACTATTGATCATCTTCATAATTTTGATGCATTAGGTACATGGAATATGGCTTCTGGTCGATTTTTTGGATCATATTTTGTGAACGGAAAACACCAAGAAGAATTGGATCAAATTCGCAAAGAAGAAGGTATAATTCCTAAATTTACTGATCGATGTTGGAAGTGCGGAAAATCAGGACTAATAAAAAGAAAACAAAAAAAACCTCCTTTCAGATGTTCTAAGTGTGGATGGGAAGGGGAAAAGACATCAAAAACGCTTGGAAAGATGAAATATAGGTTTAAAGGCATAATAATGAAATCTCTTCTGAAAGTGCATAAACCAAAAATAAATCTAATATATGAATCAATGAAAAAATCACAAAATGAAACTTATATGAAGTTCGAGGAAGTATTAGTGTTATGCAGAAGATGTGCTTATGCTCGTCTAAAGGGCAATGTGTTATGCAAAGTTTGTGAAAGTAATTATCACAAACCAAAGTTTGAAATGTGTTGGGGCTGTTTTAGCTAGCTAGCTTTGGGTATGAAATTGGTTCCTAAGTTTTGGGTTTGGGATTAAAATTTAGTCCCCACATACAATAGATAAAATTCAATATTGTAACGCACGCTGGTTAATGCGTTCTTGGACAGTACTTCATCTGTGCTATTCCACGGTATTCACCCTTGTATGTCCCAGTGTATGTAATACGAACCCAAACTCTCCAGCTAGGACTCAGACCCGAGTGCTTACCTGCAGGTGGCTATTCACTTGCATAAGACCAGTATGTCCGTCGATTAGGCGAGAGAGGTGTAATAGAAGAGGAAGGATAATGTATTGCAGTGGGCG
>JAGLRI010000141.1 GCA_023136395.1 Candidatus Bathyarchaeota archaeon
GGGAATATTGAAAGGTCGTATATTCCTGTTAGGTTTTGGCATTGGATTTTTGATATCCTCTCTTATGGTTGCAACCATAGCCATCAAATACGGATAGTAATAAGTTTAAAATTAAATGTTCAATCCAATTTCGTTGTCAATGCTTATATTTCATATCTTAAAGCATTTACAGGATTTAGTTTTGCGGCTCGATAGGCAGGATATAATGTAGCTATAGCGCTGAGTGAAATTGATAGCGTAATAGATAAGAGAAAGATGGAAAATATGTTGGAAAGGGTTGCTTTCAATACAACATCAACGCCCAACTGGATGCTACCTGAAATTAAGGATACCACGGTTCCAATTATGAAACCACTAATACCCCCAGCTAAGCTAATAATGAGCGATTCAGTTAAGAAGAGCTTCAAAATGTGCCGATCCAATGCTCCAAGACATTTCATAGTGCCGATTTCTCTATTTCGTTCATTTACCGCAATAAGCATTGAGTTAGTAATACTTATCACGGTAACACTTAATGATATGATAACGAGCCAGTATTGGGGGCTCCCTATGTTTTCACTTACTTGAGTGGCTTGCAAAGCGTTCATCATGAAGAGAACTACTGTAAAAGTTATTCCTAGAGTTATTGAAGCAAAGGTTATAAAAGATCTAGTGGGTCGCTTACGAACATGTTGATAACTTAATTGGAACGCTTCTGAAAATGAGAATGTTACTTCTCCCATTTTCTCTTTCTCTACTTTATTAACCATTCTTTAAACCCTTTACTAATTCAAGTATATATTTCAGTATAGAAATTATGCTTTTATCTTTAACTAGCGTTTCCGCTTTTCAACTATAAAATCTTCAACATACTGCTTTGCTATGTCATCAGGAACTTGAATGGGTGGATGTTTAAACGCATATGAAGATATGCTTGTTAATGGTCCACCTATTTTCCTGTCAAGAGCAAGCTTTACGGCTCTAATTGTGTCGACTACAACCCCCGCACTGTTTGGTGAATCTTCAACTTCTAGTTTTGTTGTAATGGTGACTGGTAGATTTCCGAATTTGTGTCCTTTTATGAAGATGTAACAAATTTTTTTGTCAGCTAGGAAGGGAACATAATCGGAGGGGCCTATTCTAGTGGGGACTTTGTGGGGAATCATGCTAGTAACCGCTTTTGTTTTACTAATTCTTTTAGTCTTTAACCTTTCTTCTACTGTCATGTTGAGGAAATCGGTGTTACCTCCAAGGTTCAACTGATAAGTTTCCTTCACCTTCACACCTCGATCCACACATAACCTAACCAAATTTCGATGAAGAATGGTGGCGCCGAGCTGGCTTTTTATGTCGTCACCTGCCACAGGAAGGAACTTTTCCTCAAATTTCTTCCCCCAAGTATGGTCTGAAGCGATGAACTCAGGAATACAGTTTATGAATGCGCATCCAGCATCGATGGCTGCTTGTGCATAATATCGAGTTGCTTTATGGCTTCCTACAGGGAGGAAGTTTATCAACATGTCTGCTTTCGCTTCTCTTAGAGCGTCGGAGGTGTTTATCTGCTCCACTTCTCCCTCATTGTAACATTTAAAAACCTCTTTCATGTGAGGGGCAACGCCATCAAGTACTGGCCCAGGAAGAACCTTTACCCCTAATTTTGGTACTTTTGTGAATCTTGTACATGAGTTTGGCTCCGTGAAGATGGCGTCCCTTAAATCTTTACCAATTTTATCTTTGTTCGCTTCAAACGCAGTTACAAACTTTATGTCGCGAACGTGGTATCCTCCAAAATTTGTGTGCATTAATCCCGGCACTTTAACTTTCCCAGTTACATTTTTATAGTATTTAACTCCTTGAACAAGAGCTGATGTACAATTACCCACCCCAGCTATTGCAACTCGAATTTCAGGCAAACATATCCCTTCTTGCTTAGTCAATCCCTCGCGATTACAAACGCCTATTCCTGTATTTCTTATTTAATTTATCTCAAATAAGGCGGCATTCCCTAATAAGTAATAAAGGTTGTTTAGGTTTAAGGTATATCTAGATTTACTGAAATCGTTTATTCACGGATTCTAGCTTGTTATATATTTCTGATGCTTTTTTCAATGCTTTATTAATTGTTTTTTCTCTATCTTCATCAACGACTTGAATAGTGCAGATTGGATTGCCTTTATCAACTATAACTCCTTTATGAGATATGTCATATAACTGTTCTATTCCCCTTAAATCTGGGTATACGCTTTTCTCTTTTGCAAAAACAATCATCTTTACGGCGTATCCATTAGGCTCTGGTACCTTGCTAAGTTGCTCACCGCTGCAGGCCTTAATATGCTCTCTTATTAGATTGATACCTGTTACGGAGTGTATGCATTCTAATGTGGCTTGGAAGCGTGGATTGACCTCTATTATGTATGGTTCGTTATTTGAGTTTATGACGAAGTCAAATCCATTTGAGCCGATTAGACCAAGTTTCTTTCCAAGAGTGGATGAAATATTTCTTATGTGTTCAATTATTCTCCGGTTTGCCTTCAATGGCACGATATTACCACAGTAACCAAAGGGCGAAGATACACCTAACTCTTTTTTACCAATAAGTTGCTCATTCACGCTCACTGTTATACACTCTTTACCATTTCCTAAGATAGAAGAACTGGCATCAATACCTCTTATGTATTCCTGCACCCAGACTTCTACCCTATCCCCCGCCACTGCATTAAACTGCTTCTTCACTTCGTTTGGGTTGTTACAAAATCTTAGACGAACACCACCACTGCTTCTGATGGGCTTCAGCACAACTGGGAAACCGATTTTCTTTGCGATGTCAACAGCCTCATCAGGGGATACAACCTTTTTCGTTTTTGGGGTACTAATACCTAAACTTCGGGCTGTATTGAACACCTTTAATGGGTTTCTTATAATCTTGAATCTATCCGGATTGTTTCCAAAGATGGGAGCTAACCGTCCTAGCCTACCCCAAAGGTCGGGTCTGTCATCTAAACCGCTTCCAACAAGTATGAAATCTACTCTACCAAACTTGTCAACAGCCTTCTCAGCGAGGTTGACAAGTAGTTCACTGATTGGCTCATCGAAATCAGACTTTAAAAGCTCTCCAGGTTTCTGTTCGAGTACTGTAAGAAGACCGTCTGTACAGTCCGCGATAGCCAGATCTCCCCAGTAATCTACGGCAATCACTTTGAAGCCAAGTTGTTTAGTTAAGCAAGCGATTGGGCGAACATTATACCCTATTACCATTACTGTCCTTTTTTGAGACTCATTCAAACCTTTGTGCGACTCCTATTGTTCATTGTTTTGTTTTAAAAGATACTATTAAAAATATGTGAGAACTTTATTTTCTCGCGTAACTACAGAGCTTTGTGCGGCCGTAGTCTAGAAATTAGGGAAAAAACAGCGCTAATTGGAAAACTTGGTTCGGACATCGGCTTCCCGAGCCGACGACCCGGGTTCAAATCCCGGCGGCCGCACCATATCATAATCTGCGGTTTAGATTCTTTCCTCAGGATTGCTTGTATGTGAATTAGGGCTTTCTAAATGTCTTATTGCTGCATATATGCATGCAGGTTTTAGAGTTATTGTGTAGGTTATTTTAACTTGAAAAAAACGACCAGAGTCAAGGCTACTCCTATGATTACTA
>JAGLRI010000142.1 GCA_023136395.1 Candidatus Bathyarchaeota archaeon
TTAAAGCGGTGGTTGCGTGTTCTGCTGTCAACATCCAAAAAATATCTGGTGACATACTTGGTGGATTAGGTAAAACGCTTAGTAGAAAGATTTTTGGAGATAGCGATTTTACTAAAAGGATTAAGATTCCTACATTGCTAATACATGGAGCAAATGATAAGATCACTCCCTTTGAACATGGATTGAGCTATTATAATATGATAAGTGATACACCGAAAGAAGTGTTAGGGATCAATGGTCCAAGTGGTTTTTTGGATGGGTGGCTCAAAGCTCACGGTTTAGGATTAACAATGCCCGAGAGGATGGGTTATGAATATACGCCCATAGTTATGAAATACATGGTCAACTGGTTCAACTTCTTCTTGTATGAAGACCAAGAAAGCTGGACTTACCTTTTTGGAAAGGCAATTCAGAACGATATAACAAAAAACATCTTGTTGAAAAAAAGACCTTTTATCAATCAATCTCAGCTCAGTTATAAAATAGAAAATACATGCATGCATATCAAAGATGAGTTAGGCATTAATGCGCGTGTGCTAGCTTGGCAAGACCTGTTGGAAAGAAAGACTATTTAAAGTATGATTTTAGCACTAATTTACCAATAAAAAATTAACGTTTAATACCTGTATTAAAATGTTATAACACGTGAAAAATTGTGCTTTTAAGGAGGTGATAATGTGAGTGTAGAAGATATTGTTGTAGGAGAAATTGAAGAAGCAGAAGTACCAGAGAGGTTAAAGATAGCGGTTAAGAGAAGACAAATGATCCACGATGCTCTATTTAATAGCTTAGATCCTAAACTAAAGAATGTAGGGGATGCAGTATCCTTCTCTATCAAAGAGGGAGTTAACTCCAGAGAGGTGAGAGGCCCAGCGATAAGGTATAAGTTAAGGGAGAAAGGTCGTGATGGAGAATGGAATACATATTGGGATGAGGAAGAGAAGAAAATCTATGTGGAGAAAGTCAAGTAATGTTTAATTCTTAACTTCTATTTTTTTTAGATGCCCTTAAAAAGATAAGTCGTTTACCTCAAAACAATTCTATGCGCGCGCGCTCAATTAGCAATAAATCAAGGAAGGCGATAAAAGAACAGAAATACCGCCCCGGTAAAGAAGCTGAATCACCAAGAAGCTTTAGAACCATTAATAATAATAAGCAGGCAACGTATCTAATGGTATTTATAACTGTGTAAGGTGAAGGATAGAACAATGCCCAGGGATCCTGTGTGCGGCTTGATTTTGGACGATAGGACAGCTAAATTTAGGTTCAATCATGGAGGGGTAAAATACTTTTTTTGTAGCGTGGGTTGCAAGAAAAAATTCAAAAGAAATCGAGATAAATTTGTAAAATAGACTTTTTTGTTCGTATCGTTTGTCAGACAGATTGTTCTCTGTGTTGACTTCTGTGATGTGAGATAAATTAAGAAATGAATCTTAAGCCTCGCGCGCTTCATAGATTTTATATTTATAAAGGAATCATAAATTCTATCAAAGTCTTTAGACATTTATAAATTGGCAGTAAAATATGTGGTTTTGCTGTAAAAGGACCTTCTTTTTTCACTTAAATTGGTTTTCGAAATTACAACAATTCTTCCTCGGTTTCCAACGTTCAGCTCATACATGCATTTCTAGCCATCATGGATTGATCATCTCATTATCCACTAAACGTAGCGTATTTCCACTTTACCTGGTCGCCACTAACTAATATTTGCAAATCTGCTGCCACTACACCCCATTCCTCATTTATCCAATACTGCCAACCGGCTAGACCTTCATTGGTCAACCCATTCACGCTTGTCACAATCGTCCCCCATCCAGACCAATATTGCGAGGTTATGCTTTCTGTTACGGCTCTCAAAGCGTCAAGCACTGTGGCGTTCCGAAATAAAAAAACGTCCTCGAAAGCCGTTATTGTACCGTTACTGTAATCGATAGACACTGATATGTGGACTGGGAGCCTCTTTAACTTCTCACTTAGATCTGTATACTGGTAATAATAGTATCCAGTTGAGAAAGAGGCTACAACTGCCCAACAAAGAATGACGAGTGCGATCAGAGCCCAGTTATTTCGTAGTAACGCCAATTTTCTGACTCCCCAACAATTTTCTTACGACTCTTATTAGTGGAATTGAACCGCTAGCAAAAATTATGGCGTTGCTGATTACGTGTGTAACCTGAAATGGTGCGCCAAGAACTATGGCTGCAATGATTGGCACGCCAAACACTAACGCATAGACAACATTAACAATGGAATCATAGGTTAATGTTAGAATGCATCCTATGATCCCGAAGAAAACACTTAGCCTGAGACGTTGATTGTCGAAACTTGAAACAAAATGCCTCCCCAGGAACCCGCCAACCAATCCGTAGATCGATTCAAAAAACATTGTCGCAAGCCAGATTTGCGGAACAAAACCATACGGATTTATCGCCCCATAAACCGCCCAAGTGAGTATGCCTATCAGCACACCGGTTAAGGGTCCGAAACAGAATCCCCCAACAAAAACTATAAAATCCATAACCTTCACGTTGGGCACACCTATTAATGCGTAATTTGTCGCTATGCAAACAGCTACCAGAGTTGCAACGGTGGCCACCATACGAGCCCGTATTTTCATATGGCTGGATTATCTAACCAACAGATTATATAATGGTTTCTGCAATTATTTGAGGTTAAACAGGTATGTATGATGTGAGGAAACTGAAAGTGGAGTCTTTAAGGTTGATTGAAAGGGTTGCAAACAAGATCGCGCCTGGCAGAGCACCCTCCTTTGTAGAAGTGCATGTAATCAAGGCTTTAGAGATCATAGATACCAAGAAAACTGTTGGTCGAGTAAGGTTATCAGAAATGCTTGGACTAGGTGGAGGCGCGACACGAACCTTAGTGAGACATCTTGCGAGGGAGAGGCTGATCGACGTTTCAAGGTCTGGAATGACTCTCTCAAGATTTGGCGCAAAAATCTTTTCTGACATAAGGTCTAGGATGAGCGAGGAGATAGAACTCCCAGAAAGCCCACTGACAGTTAGAGCCTTCAATGTAGCAATTCTCATTAGAAATATAGCCAGTTTGGTGAAATACGGCGTAGAACAGCGAGACGCCGCAATCAAGGTTGGCGCTTCAGGGGCTACAACACTAATCTTCAGCAGCGGCAAGTTAACTATACCCAGAGCAAGCGGGGACATCTTCAAAAACATCCAGCCAATACGCGATAGGCTGATGTCTGAACTTAAACCGAAGGAAAACGACGTAATCATAATAGGAAGCGCTGATAATGAGCGATCAGCAGATCTCGGGGCAAAAGCAGCGGCTTTTGAACTGTTGAAATCTGAGAAAGTATAAGAAATCGGTCCTAGCTAGCTAGCTCCGTGCGCGCATTAGGAAAAGGTATTTGGTTCAGGAAACTAAATGCTGAACAAGTGATTTTTGTCGACCGATTTCTTCAAAAATCTAGATACATATAACGTGCATGTCTATACTTCGGCATATTATAAAGTATCCACACTATCGTCACTTAAATACCAACGGCGATAGGCAAACAGAATCTGCAAGAAGGTTAACTGGAGCAAGGTGCTGGTAATCGCCGAAAACTGAGATAAGTAAAAGTAAAGCGTCTGTAAGGCG
>JAGLRI010000143.1 GCA_023136395.1 Candidatus Bathyarchaeota archaeon
ATCTATATTTACAATATATACTATAAATACTGTTTGCAAGGGGGATTTTTGGATGTGTATTAAGGCGTACCCGAAGATGTTATAAAACATTTTTTCTTGAAAAAAAGGTGCTCCTGCAGATTTAGACACTCATCAATCATCTCAACAAATTTTAAGGACCTTGGTAATTTTTAACTTGTAGTTAAATAAAAAAATGGTTTTTATGGGGTGTAAGTCAGTGAACGTTTCGAGAGAACAATTAGCAAAAATAATTGATCACACATTACTAAAACCTACAGCTACCGAAAACGATATCAAAAAATTGTGTGAAGAAGCAGAAAGGCACAGTTTTGGATGCGTATGTGTAAATCCAAGTTACGTGTCTTTTGCTGCTAAGTTACTGGAAGGAACCCGTGTAAAGGTAGCATCTACTGTTGGTTTCCCATTAGGAGCCACCACATCTGAAGTGAAAGCTTTCGAGGCAAAGAAGGTGATAGAGAATGGCGCACGCGAGATAGATATGGTAATTAACATAGGTGCTTTGAAAACGAGAAAATACGAAATTGTGAAAAAAGATATTGAGGCAGTAGTTGATGTTGCACGTTCTTACAACGACGTGATAGTCAAAGCCATAATCGAAACAGGATGCTTAACCGATAAGGAAAAGGTGATAGCGTGCAAACTAGCTAAGGAAGCAGGAGCAAAATTTGTTAAGACCTCAACTGGCTTCGCTGGTGGAGCCACTATTGAGGATGTTAAGCTAATGTATAAGACTGTAGGGAAAAACATGGAAGTCAAGGCAGCTGGTGGAATACGCACCTTAAAGGAGGCTTTGACGATGATTGAAGCCGGAGCAAGCAGAATTGGAACGAGCAGTGGAGTCGTCATAATTGAAGAAGCCTAGAACAAGAAAGTCCTGAAAAAGCCTATTTATTAATATTTAAAAAGAAAGATAATTAGTTTCCAGCGATTAAAATGGATCCAAGAATATCAAAACATGCTAAGATTTTAGTGAATTACTCTACCCAAGTAAAAAAAGGGGATAATGTTCTCATTCAATTAAATGATTACGGAAAAGATTTAGCTACAGAGATATACAAGGAAGCTTCAATTCTAGGTGGAAGTCCCCTAATTTTGACGACGCCGACTGAAGCGGTAAGAGGCTATTATGAACTGACTCCAGAAGAATATTTACGCGTTTTTCCAGAACACTATTACGAGCTAATTAAAGCTTCAGATGTTGTTATTTCTATTAGGTCTGATGAAAACACAAGATACTTGTCCAATGCGGATCCAGAGAGAATAAGTGCAAGGAAGTTAACCGTAAAAAACATCGATGACGAAAGATTGAGGAAAAGATGGTGTTTAACATTGTATCCAACCCCAGCCTATGCTCAAGAAGCAGAAATGTCATTGAAAGAGTACGAAGACTTTGTTTACTCAGCGATGCTTCTGAACTGGGATAAAGAGAAGGAAAAGATGGATGAAATCAAGAAGATCATGGATGACACAGATAAAGTACGGATTATTGGAAAGGAGACAGACTTAACCATGTCAATTAAAAACAGAACAACGGTTGTGAGTGATGGTACGCATAACATGCCGGGTGGAGAAGTCTTCACAGCTCCCATTGACAATTCGGCAAGTGGGAAGATTTTCTTTGATCTTCCATCAACGAGATACGGTAAAGAAGTACACGGTATAAGGTTAAAATTAGAAAAAGGAAAAATTGTAGATTATTCTGCTAATAAAAATGAAGACTTTCTGAAGGCCATGATTAATACTGATGAGGGTTCTATAAGATTGGGTGAGCTTGGGATCGGTACTAACAGAAACATAACAAAATTTACGAGAAACATACTCTTTGACGAAAAAATTGCGGGCACCATACACATAGCAATAGGGTTTGCATATAAAGAATGCGATGGAATAAATGAAAGTGCCATTCATTGGGATATGATAAAAACGATGAAACCAGGGCAAATCATATTAGATGGAGAAATAATTCAGAAAGATGGTAAATTCAAGTGGGAAGTGTGAAATCATGTATCAAGGTTTTTTAGGTAGAAGACGCAAAATAGTATTGAGGGGTTTTTAATGAGTGAAGAAATAAAGTACATTAAGCTCGGAAAATTTGAAGATGTTATTAAGATGTTGGTTACTTCGATGAGACCTCCCCCTCTTCACCACTTTAATACTGGAAAAAAGCATGTTTATTTCATTCCCGCCTCCATAGGACTTGGAAAATCAGTCATATACTTTGTTGAAAGGGAGGAGGCAATAGTTGAGAAGTATGTCGTTTATGATACCATGCAGGACAAGTTTTCCTTCAGTGACAAAATCATGACCAAACCCAGTTTGAAGTATTTCGTGATCGTGGAAGTTAAAGAGCAGAACGTCTTACCGACCATGTAGGTAAGTCTCTAATCTTCTATGCTAAGTCTATTTCATATCTCTAATTCGAGAGATAAAAAAACTTGATTAAATAAGTAATTAGCTATTGATCTACATTCTTTCAAGGGTCTCTATCCCAAGAACGTCTAAAGTTGTTTTAAGCACTATTGTAGTAGCTTCTACAAGCGCAAGTCTGGCATCACTCAACTCTCGTGGTTTAGTCCGTATCACAGGTAATGCTGCATAAAATGAGTTGAATTTATCAGCAAGCGCATTGGAAAAGTCTGCGATTGCACTGGGTTTAAGGCTCTCTGCTGCGTCAACAAAGACTTCGGGGAAACGGGCTAACATCAAGATTATGTCGCGTTCTAAGGGCTCCATCAAGAGAGTATAATCAGGTTTTTCATGTTTCCCAGTTGCTTTCCGTAGAATGCTGCGACCTCTTGCATATGAATACTGAATATATGGTGCACTATTTTTCTCAAAGTCTAACACTCGGTCCCACGTAAAAACTACTTGTTTTTTAGGATCAACTCCAACGAGGGCGTATTTCACCGCTCCTAAGCCTACAATGTCTGAAATCCGTCGTTTTTCTTCATCTGGTATGTGAGGAGAGCGTTTCGAGACCTCCTCATACGCTCTTCTGACAGCTTCATCCATGGTTTCATCGAGTGTGATATAGTGTCCTCTACGGCTAGACATTCGATAACCGGGTAAACTAACTAGGTTATAAGCGAAGTGAATCAAGTTTTCAGCGAAATTTGAATGACCTAGGGCGTATAGAGCTAGTTTTAGCTGTAGCTGTGACAACTTCTGCTCCATTCCAACCACGTTAATTACTTTCTCAGCTTTCTGGAACTTCCATAGGCTGTAAGGGATGTCCCGTGTTGTGTAAAGGGTTGTGCCATCTGCCCTCACTAAGGTTAGGGAGGGAAGCTCATAGTCCTCCCGCAAACCAAGTTTTTCTTTAAGACCAAAGTTCTTTGCTACTTTCTCAGCGTCAAATTCCAGAACCTCATCAACCTGAAAAACATAGGGGCTTTTCTTCAACAAGTTAATAATCCGCGTAACGTCACCATTCCAAATAAAGACGCTTTCCCAATCCCAAGAATCAAAGAAAAATCCGGCTTTCTCAAGAGTCTTCTTGAAGCCGTTAATGCACAACTGACAAACTTCCCGGAGTAATTGTTTCGTTCCTTCTTCACCCGCTTCGTATCC
>JAGLRI010000144.1 GCA_023136395.1 Candidatus Bathyarchaeota archaeon
AGAAGTCAAGTTGTTCTAATAGTAGGACAACCAATAGCGGAATGTTCTAAAATATAGTATTAATACCTTACTTTCACTAAAAATAATATGTAAGGTTAGGAGCGAGCCAATGTTCACTTACGCTTTCAAAAGAGTTACCCGTTCTTGGAAGCTCTTCGCCGCGCTTTTATTAGGGGTAGCCCTCGCTTCAACCTTCTTTGCCGGCATAAACATGGGAGCAGACACAACGGCAAGGCAAGCCCTCGATCAACAACTCAGCCAAATCTTCGTAGACATGACCCTGAATTACTATGGAGGGTACATATTTGAGAGATCTTCCTTCGGTGGAATCTCGACTTCCCAGTTAGAAGCTTCGAGCTTTCTCTCCTCAACCAACCTAACGGAAGCATCCAACCTAGTATCTAATGTTCCAGGAGTTACGTCCACCGAGATAATCTCTAGGTTATGGGCTACATCCCAAATCGTCGACGAGAACACAACCTATCATCTTTCAATCTCTGGAATCCAAGAATCCTCCAAAATCTACGAGGGTCTGACTGTGTTGAGTGGGATTGACTCTCTAGGTGTAAACGAGACATTCATCGAGGCAGGCTCCAAGAACGCTGGTAACTTCGAGATAGGAAACATTATTACATTCAACATCACGTTCGGAGTCTTCAACGACACTTACCAAGAATTCATCATCCCAATAAACCTCACCGTAACTGGTTTCGTGAGCCTAAGCGATGAAGCTCTTTCCATAGCAACTGGAAATTACTACGGTCCAAGCTCAATAATTGGAGTTACTCCGGACATAGGAGCTTCGTCGAACGAGTATAATCTCCTAATAACAAGTTGGGACGAGACGGTCTCTGGGATCCTAGACACCCTATACGAGCTCTCTATCCCCTATAGCCCAATAAGCACAGAAATCCTCACATATATGGACCGCGAATCCCTGATAAACCCTTGGGACATCAGCGGATCACTCACTAAAATACAGGCTATTACATCACAGATCGAAAACAAAGTTTTGAATTATGGACTATATGCCTCAAACCGGTTACAAAATGTCTTGAATCAATACCAGTACACAGCTAATACGATAATGTTTACCTCACTTTTCACAGCACTTCCCGTCTTCTTCATGGCGTGGTACATGGCCACGACAGTGTCAGGCGTCTCCCTCAACTTGAGAAGACGTGAGATAGGCCTTCTCATGGCAAAGGGAGTCTCTGGAGGCCAGCTTCTCAAGATGTTCTTGAGTGAAGCCATCTTAATTGGGTTGATAGGAGGTGCATTTGGGATAGGTCTCAGCATAATTTTAACCCCTCTCTTCGTTAATACTCCCAATGGGGGGTTCAATGGGTTTCCGACCGTTAAACCAGAAACTATTCTACTAACTATAGTCTTTAGCGTAGCTATCACATTAATAGCCATCTTCCAACCCGCGAGAAGAGCTTCTAAACTCAAGGCGGTGGACGCCCTCAGAGAGTACATCTACGTAGAGGATGTAAAACCCTACAGGAAGGCTCTCCCCTGGATAGCTTTCATCCTCGGAGCTTTAAAGATAATAATCTTCATACTTGGAATAAACATTCAGAAGGTGTTGACGAACTTCCCTCCCGGAGGTGGAGGGCTCTTGATCCAAATAATTCTTGGTATCTTGATGTTCCTCGACAACGTTTTGAACTATGTAGGACCTCTGCTCTTCTTCTGGGGTTTTACAAAAATCTTCATTCGAGGATCCCTCAAGTTTCAAGAAGTGACGACGAGAATTGCGAAGGGTTTTCTCGGTGACCTAGATTTAGTTGCTACGAGGAATGTGCGTCGAAACCCTGCTCGAACGGCTTCTATAGCCTTTCTAATTGCCCTCATAATAGGCTACAGCGTCTCCGTGGCTGGGGCTTTAGCTAGTGAAGAGGACTACACCTTGAGGGAGATATACTTCAACGTGGGCTCGGACATAAGCGTGACTTTAGATTCCACAGAGAACGCTTCAACGGTAGTGGGGGAGATAGAAAGTCTGTCAGGTGTGTCGTCTACTTCTATGGAGTATTCCTTTTATACAACATCGACCATGAGTAGCATACGCTTGAAAGCCGTTGATCCTGAGAATTGGATAACAACAGCTTACTATGAAGAAGAGTGGTTTTCAGGTAACGAAGCCAGGACAGCCTTTCAATCAATGTTTGTTGATCACGACACCATAATTCTCGAACGCAATGTGGCTGAATACTTAGACTTGTCCATTGGTGACACCATCACTCTGACCGTAGAAGGAGAAGAGACTGAGATCTATAACCTGAAAATATTAGCATACTTCGGCTCCACGTTTAGTGAAGATTCTTACCTTCCAGGTCCTCTTCCACTTCAAGAGACATCAGTACTTCCGCCATACTTTAGAAGGTACTGGTCTTACGTCTCTAAGGACCTATACAATAACTTAAGCAACGGGGTTTACGCATCAGCTAAAATATTGATAAAGTTAAATTTAGAAGCAAATGGTACTGATGTAGCTGAGGAGATCCGGGATCTTGGATCAGATATAAATTGGGTTTACTCAGTAGCTGAGCAACTCGAAAACTATCGGGGAAATGCCGTGCTCAACGCCTCCATGAATATCCAGCGCCTTGGCACTGTCTTTGCCATAGCAGCAGCATCCATAGGGACTGCTCTGGTAGCCTTGGTCAACCTCAGGGAGAGAAGGAGAGAGATATCTATCATGAATGTTCGGGGTCTCTCATACAGACAGTTGGTGGTTGTGCTTCTGACAGAGAGTCTTGCAACTGTTTTATTTGCTGTTTTACTCGGCATTGCTGTGGGATTAATAATCGTGCGGGGAAATGTGGCTTCAACCAACGCTCTTGCCTACTCCCTTGTTATGAGGCGGGTGGTCTTCCCCTTAGAGTCGCTCCTGACTTTAGGAATCTCCTTCTTTCTAGTTTTTGCTTCCATCATAGTGCCGGTTGCTATTATTACTAGGAGTTATACGCATAAGATAGAGCGGTTGGTGCGTCAATCTTGATGGGTTTAGAAATTGCAGTGAAAAATCTGATAAAGGTCTACCGCATAGGAAAGGTGGAGGTTCAAGCCTTGAGGGGTTTGAACATGAGTATTTCAAGGGGAGAGATTGTCTCAATCATAGGACCTAGCGGTAGCGGTAAGACCACATTTCTAAACATAATTGGTGGCTTAGACTTGGCTACAGCGGGATCGGTCATGGTTGGAGATACTGAGGTAACTAATCTTTCTACCTCTCAGCTGATTGATTATCGAAGAAAGATTGTGGGTCACGTATTTCAAACTCTAAACCTGATCCCAAATCTTACTGCTGCAGAAAACGTGGAACTCCCAATGCTCGCCTTAGGAGTAGGTGGGAATAGAAGACGAGAGAGGACGAGGAACCTCCTCAATATTATGGGTTTAACACAGAGGATGGATCACAAACCGGATGAACTGAGTGGAGGTGAACAGCAACGGGTAGCCATCGCAGCTGCCTTGGCCAACAATCCCCCAGTAATACTCGCGGATGAACCCACTGGTGCGCTAGATACAGTAAACGCGCGTATGGTGACGGAGTACTTAATGAAGGTTAACAAAGAGCTG
>JAGLRI010000145.1 GCA_023136395.1 Candidatus Bathyarchaeota archaeon
AGATACTGTGTAGCTTCTTTTGCAGGTTTTGAGGGTCCACTTGAGGGTCTACCCCTTGTTCCATAATTTTTGGGATAACTTCTTCTAATGGTACTCATTTACGATGACCTCTTTTAATATCATTCATTTTCTGAACTCATGCTATTCCGTTAACATGAAAATAAGGATCAAGAAAAGACAAAACGGTTTATTGCCGATTAAATCTTTTTTCCCTAAAATTTCAACAGTACAGATTATTATACGAACCCGTGCGTATAAACGTATGGCTAGCTAGCTAGTAAGAAAGAAGATTAAAAACCCCGCCCGTTTAACCGAGTGTTTAAAGACGTTTCAGTGATTCTCCTTCTAGCATGATGATGTTATTTTTTGGTTTCAATATTGCATGCATTTAAGTTAATCTCAACACTAGCTCTGGACTTTGTTGCTCACTAAAGCCAACTTTTCTATATAGGGCATCTCCAGCTTCACGAGCATGAAGATGTAAGCGTTCGATTCCCATAGACTTTGCTTCTGAAATTAACCGATTGAGTAAATATGTTGCTATTCCCTTCTTTCTCATCTCTGGTATCGTGTACATGTTGAGAATATATCCATTCTTCCCAGATAGAAACCCGTATCTTCCTGGAATTTGCCAAAAGACTATACCATTCGTTCCCACTATCTTCCCTTCATATTCTGCCAACCAACCAATAAACTCGTTTGAAGAGATTGCCAAAGAGAAGTATTTTTTCAATGCCACTTCCAACGCTTTAGTCTCATTTTCAGAATGAGTTTTTATTTCATTTAAGAACCGAATCCTGGATTTTACTAAGTCCTCGATGTCCCCAACATTGGCTCGACGGAACTTCACATCATTAATCATCATCTTTACCTCTAAGCAGGGATAAAGTCTACGCCAAGCTTCCCAGCCATCGTAAGTACCTCTTTATATCAATCTCGTTCCTTAACTTCTCCAATTCCTTCACAGTTTCGTCTATATAACCTGATTCATATCTTTCAGAAATTTCAAGTTTAAGGCTTATTTGTTCCATATTATTGTTCTTCTTAAGTTCTAGAGTAGATTTCTTTGTTGGCTATTCATCTTATTCAATAAAAGGGTTTTCCCATTGACATATGGTCTTGGCTACTTCTGGTCTAATCATTAGATTTTCCATTTCCCCATTATGTATAGCGTTCCTCGTCTTAGTTCCACTGAGTTCTTGATGGCACTTTTGGCTATGTGGACACGCTTTGTCATTAGTTATGGTCTTACATATGTTGCAGAAGAAAACAGAGGGGAAAAAGAGCGGTATTATTCCCAGATCGGGAAACTCCTTGAAAATGTCATGTGCGGCAAAGGGAGGATAGAAACCGCTAATACCTGCGTGATCCCTTCCAACAATAAAGTGGGTGCAACCGAAATTTTTTCTGATTATAGCATGGAATACCGCTTCTTTGGGACCTGCGTAGCGCATCTCGGTCTGTAGAATCCCAAAAAGCGCCCTTTCTATTCGGAAGTAGGTCTTAATAAGCGCCTCGTAGCTGGCAAGTATAACTTCATCTTTAAAGTCACCCCTCTTTTTTCTACCAATAATCGGATTGATGAATATGCCATCAACAAAGGTGAGAGCGGTCTTCTGGATGTATTCGTGACCCAAATGGGGAACGTTTCTCGTCTGAAACCCAGCTACTGCCCTCCATCTCCTTTTTTCAAAGATCTCCCTCGTCTCAATAGGGTTCAAATTATATCGCTCATATTGGTTTTGGGGTTTGGCGATCAAGTCTATTTTACCGCCTAAGAGAAGTTCTCCCATATTAAGGGTTTTAATAACACCTGGATGGGTTTTGTCTTTTGTTCCAAAGACGTGGCTATTGGTGTCCTTCTTATCAAAGCTGTAGATCTCAGACAAATGAAGGAGCGCAATGGAATGTCCAGTCTCATCGGTTAAGACAACTTCGTCACCTTCCGCTATACTTGAACAGATGTCACTCGGAGCGTCTAGTACTATCGGAATAGTCCAAGGTATTCCGTTCGTTAACCTGTCTTCGTGAACAACATGTATGTAGTCTTCTTGATTCATGAAGCCCTCTAGTGGGCTGAATACTCCCTCTGCGATATTACAGATGTCATTTCTCGTTTCGTTGTTAACAACTATATTTGGCAATTCGTTGACTTCATCCAGGATCCTGTCTCTTTGAGGTTGTTTTAAGATTCTATCAACAAGTTTTCTGCCATGAGGCCTGGGTAAAAAATTCCCCATAATCTTCCGCTCATTTAGTTTTTCTCATTTTCGTAAAGTTGTGGATACCGCATTCGATCTTGCCTTTGCCAGCCCATCTTCCAGCTCTTTCATGTTCTCCTTGTTGTACGGGTCTAGTGCATGGTTCACAACCAATACTTAAGTAACCTCTATCGTACAGCGTATTGTAGGGAATTTTATTATCCATCGTGTATTTCCAAACTTGGCGTCTTGTCAAATTGACTAAAGGATTCACCTTAACCAAAGTCTGATTGCCTAGCTCGGAAAGCTGAACAACATCTATTTTTTTCCGTGTGACTGCTTGGCTTCTCCTTAACCCTGTGATCCACGCATCAAGTTCACTCAAGGCTCTTTTGATGGGTTCAACTTTTCTCAAGCGACAGCACATGTCAGCCTTTTTTTCATATAATTTTTCTCCATATTTCAGTGATTGTTCAGCGATCCCTAGTTTGGGAAAGTATTCAACAAGGTTTAAATCATATTTTTTCCTGATAACATCCTTGATTATATCCGTTTCTTTGAATTGATAGCCTGTATTTATGTAAAAAACTTTGATATTTGGTTGTATTTTGGTAGCTATGTCTATTACAAACGTGTCTTCTACGCTGAAACTCGATGCTATAGCAATTCTCGGGTGATATTTACGTATAGCCCAATTTAAAATGTGGATTGGAGTTCTTCCTTCTAACGACTTTATGATAGATGGCAGATCAATAGCAAAAATTATCACTCCACACAGCTAAACCTCCAATAACAGCGTTATAACTTCGATATTTACTTATAAAGTTTTTCATAACTGCAAAATAGCTGAAACCATTAGCTAGCTAGCTGTTATTATGTTCCAAAGTTATTACGCGCGCGCTAAATACCATTGACTAATTGTTATTTGGCGTCTTCTGGAAAGAGTTTCTTTCCTTTTTCTGTGTATTAGATACCACCTAGTTCTTTGAAGAATTCAGAATAAGAACAACCCGTATCAATGAATGAGCGCATTTCTACAATCTTGCTATCAACTATACGATAGATGCTAAAAGCGTTCATCGTTACCTTCTTGCCAGTAGGAGCTAATCCCATAAATTCACCTGTATGTGTTCCTGTAGCTTTGTACCGAATCCACACCTTATCCCCCTCAGCTGTGATGTCCTCAATCGTCCCATGAAAATCGGGAAAAGCTTTGAAAAATGATTCACTTCCTTGTTTGTAAATTTCCCGACCGTGTGGTGGTGTACCGTCAGATACGATATTTACAAAATCGGGTGCAAGAAATTCATCAAACAAGGCATAATTTCTCTCATTCTCAGCTTCAGTCAACCCGCGAACAATCGCCTTATTCT
>JAGLRI010000146.1 GCA_023136395.1 Candidatus Bathyarchaeota archaeon
GCACGGAACTTGTCTGGATATTTATTCACCAGCATAGCTTGCATCTTGTTAGTCGTGCCGGGCCAACTTGGTAAAAGAATGCACATATCGACGCCGTAAGTCTTCATATCGTGGAGACAAAGAGGTGAATTGTCATATTTCTCATATACATATCCTCCTCCCAGTCTGATTTTATTGTACTTCAATTCTGGCTTTTTCTTGTACAATGTTGTTATGTGGCAATGTGTGTCTACAATGAAACGAGCTTCTTTCAATTTTCTTTCTCCTTTATTTTATGCATACTTTCTCGTATCTAGGACATATTTAACATTTTTTGTAAACAGGATGAGATCCCATCGAATAGTATGCAGGTACGAACCTAAGCGCGCACACTTAGCTCATTACGGTGTGTTTAGCAATTGTAAAAGCGGTTTTGAATGCCGTTCCTAATCCTCTTACTATCAATTCGTATCCCTTCATTCTTAAAAAGGTAGGACAACAAATTATGAATAGCTAGCTAAAATATGTATATAGCATTTCGCTCAATTCAGGTATGTATTTAGTTAAGATTTACCAAATCTCTTAAGAATTATCTAATATTTCGGAGAAAAACACTTAAAATAGCCATTAAATATGAGAATGAATCTCATATTAAGAGAATTAAAATGAATGAGAAAGATGAAGCGATAATCAGAGTTCTAGGAAGAAGGTCAGGATTATCCAGCAGAGCCCTCTCGAAAATGCTTAATATACCCATATCTACCGTGCATCGAAGGATTAAAAAGTTAGAGCAAGAAGGCACAATCTTAGGTTATAAAGCTTTAATAAATTTTGAGAAAACAACCTGGCCCATAGGTGCTTTATTACTAATCAATCTAGCTGAAACGATTCTAGGAAAAGGCCACATACCTAAGAAGGATGTTCTGCGCTCTTTAAGAAATTTTCGTGAAATAGAGGAAATAATTGAGGTTCAAGCGGTTGATTTCGACTTAGTCATAAGAGCAAGATTCCAGAGTCTTAGGAAATTGTCAGATTTTATCGAGGAGCTAAGATATGTAGAAGGGATCGAGGAAGCGTCATCAGCTATAATAACAGAAGAAGCGGTACTACCCCCGCCATTCATCAATTAGTTGCTGTCAAGAAATTGAAGCTGTATACATTTCCTAAAGCATAGAATACTACAATGTTATAATGAGACTATGGGGTAATACAAAACTATGAAAGCTTCATAATAAAATTAGAGCAATCCTAATTTTAATTTGTTTTCCCAAGGAACCATTTAAAATGATGTGTTATTGTCTTCCCTGCACATATTAAAAATTACTTTATAATGGGTTTCACGTAGGTAATTAGTTTGCAATTAGTTTTTTTAGGTCTAATTTGAGTTCTTTTGCTATTGTCTCTATCTCTTTCCAAGTTTTTTCTTCTATGAATATGCCCTCTTTTAACCTCTTTTCCATTGTGTTCAACTCTGGTTCCCCTGCAATGAGGATCTCCTTAATTCCAGGTGCCGTTCTTGAGGTTTTAATGGTTCTAATGAACTCGTCTACGTTCTCCTTAAAATTTTCTGGAGGTCTTAGAGCACTTATGTCTAAAGCCATTAAGATAAAACCATACGTGACACCCATACCCGCTAGAAGCCCCCCTAAGATTTGTACAATGATGCCGAGAGATGATCCCTTGTATCTTCCAAAGGGCAATAAGGCCCCTCCCTTTCTGTGATCAGACGGATCCGTGGTAGGTTTTCCCTCACTGTTGATGATCCAACCTAGAGGAACATTTTCACCTCTGGCTAGCGCTAGCCTTATCTTACCACCAGCCACTTCGCTTGTAGCCATATCGAGGAGAATTGGCTTTTCCTTGAAGGTAGGGATAGCTATGGATATAGGGTTTGTACCTAGCAGTGGGGAACTTCCACCAAAGACTGTTACAGCCTTGAATTTTCCCCCGCCACCCAGTGTTACTCCGATCATGTTGTGCTCTAACGCCATCTCAGGATATGTTCCAATCCTGCCAGTGTGGTTGAGGTTATGCATGGCTACCAAACCAATACCGGTAGTTTTAGCCTTCTCGATAGCCATCTTCATTCCTTTTTTAGCCATAACTTGTCCAAACCCCCAATCTGCATCCATTAAAGCAGTGGATTGTGTCTCCTTTACCACTCTCATCTTAGCGCCGAGTTTGATCCTTCCCTCGAGTACCATACGAGTATAACGTGGTAAATGTATAATTCCATGAGAGTCGTGACCATAGAGATTGGCTGTTATTAGGTGTTCAGCCACTATTTTTGCTTCGTCCTTCTTTGTGCCAGCTGCTATGAGAACATTAATTACAACTTTCTTCAATAGCTCAGCAGAAAAGGTAGGCAACTATCTTCCTCACATAACCTTCACATATCAATTACATATTAAGTGTATGAGTAATTGTATACTATTACAAATAAGTTATAAAAAGGTAAGATGGATGCTTTTCACTATGTTTATAACCATTTAACGTTTAGAATAACTATCAAGAACATTATTTATTGTCGGAAGGATGAATTTAGATGGCTATTGAGCGGATTGATCCTGAATTATGTAATGGGTGTGGGATATGTGTTCAAATATGTCCAATGGATGTCATAAGGCTGGATGAGAAAAGAAAGAAAGCCATAATTAAATATCCTGAAGATTGCATGATATGTGAGATATGTGCTCTTGATTGTCCAACAAAAGCGATACATATTTCAATGGAAAAAACTGCACCATTAATGGTAAGCTGGGGGTAAATAAGCTAGCTAGCTTATAGCTATTCAAATTAAATTTAGAATAAAAAAGACGATAAAAAAAGATGAAATTAGATTTTTTTACTCTTTTTGTGTAATTGTAGCAATGATTATCTAGTTTCATTTGCCTAAATACCCAGAAAAAACGCGAGCATAGATAAACCTATTGAATATGATTTCACCTAAAAAAGGGGAGGTTTACATACTTTCCAAATGTTTGTTTTGACTTAGCTTTTTTGGTTACGACTCTTTCTCCCAGAATTTTTCTTCAAACTTCTTTTTTAAGAGATCTTCCCTTGTAGGATAGAAAACCTCTATAAACACATATTTTTCTTCACCTTTATTTAACCAAGAATGCTTCGCATTTGATGGAATACTGTATGTGTAGCCCTCTTTAACTACGTAGGTTTTGTCCTCCATCCAAAGTTCACCCGTTCCCTTAAGACAATAACCTACTTGTTGATGTGGATGAATGTGTTTTTGAACTCCACCTCCTGGTTCGACCTCGCCATAAAGCGTCGTTAAATCCTTTGTGGTTGCAACGATCTTATTTTTACTGAGAGGAATCATAGTAAAGAAATCGATTTTTGAAGGATCTATAACACCCATTTATTTCTCTCCAACGTTGAGATTCTCAAAAACCAACTTAAATATCTTTGCTCATGTAACTCTACATGATTAGAAAAATATCTGATTAAATGAATCTCCATCAACTCCAATTTGAAATGCCTTT
>JAGLRI010000147.1 GCA_023136395.1 Candidatus Bathyarchaeota archaeon
TCTCAGCGATCTTGCAGGGATTTAGATCGATTGCTGGCTTTATCTGCGTAACACCTATAATGATTGAATTGGTTCCGATCGATTGCATTGGAAGATGGAGAGGCATCATTAATCTTTTTGGAGGTCTTATCGCCATCCCTGCACCAATCATAGGTGGAATCATCTGGGAGAGGTTTGGTCCATCCTATGTATTCTTGATTGCATTAGCAATCGACATATTCATAAGGCTACCATTATTTACAACAATACCTCACCAAGCAGGAGACCTACAAGCAGCCGAAAAGAAGCAATCAGAAGAAGCATGACCAGATAAAAAAAAGAATATAATTGTATTATTCTAACACGCATTCATCACAGATATTTTTGAACCATCTCTTCATTGACTTCAACCCCTATTCCAGGTAGTTGAGGTACTTGGACACAACCGTCTCCATCAATAACTATTGGTTCTTTTAGGAGACCCTGCAGAGTTTCAATTGTGAGAGCCGGAGGTTCCAAACCATATTCGACATAAGGGCAAACTCTTGCGGGCAGAGTCGCTGCAACCTGAAGAGTCGCCGCAAGGTGGAGACCCTGAATACCACTTGTGAAGACATGAGGGACTATCATCCTCCCTACAGATTCAGCTATATGGGCAACCTTCTTACTTCCAGACATGCCAATCCGAGCGCCCATAGTGATATCAGGCTTAACGATGTCAAAGGCTCTACTGAAGAGGAGGAATGCAAATTGGTTGACATCCTGTGCGTGTTCTCCACCAGATATATACATGTCGACTGTGTCGGCTAGCTGCTTGAGTCCTTCTACATCACTCAGGGGAAGGGGATCTTCAAGGTAGTAGATACCCATGGCATCAAGCTTCTTAGCCATCCACATTGCAGTCCGACGGGACCAATAGTTATAGTTTGGGGAGTAATTATTTTGGTTAGCGTCTACCATGATAATCATATCATCTCCAACAGCATCCCTCACAGTTTTTACTACCTCTAAATCGTCCGTGTGATTCTGTCTGTGGAGACGAAGTTTAATCGCTCTCACCCCTTCATTTCTATATTTTACAGCCTCCTTCGCATGTTCAGTAGGAGAATGAAGCTGGCAGGTAGCAACATAGACCGGTACTCGGTCACGATATGCACCGAGGAGTTTGTAGACGGGTTTACCCGAGGCTTTCCCGACGACATCCCAGAGGGCGGTATCTACACCCCCTAATGGTGTACGAGAAATCCCTCGAACACCCATATATTCCTCCGAAAATTTCGCTACATAGAAAGGATCTGAACCAACCAAGAAGTTCTTTAATCTATCAATAAAACCGGGTGAAAGCCTCCCACCTCCGGGACCAATACCAGTTATGCCTTCATCGGTATGAATCTCAACGAATGAGAAATTGGTTGTCTTCATTGGTTTAACGTCTGGCATACCCCATGCTGGCTTCCAAGCTTCTGGGAGAACTATGGGTTTCCTGTTACGAACAATATTTATATCAGTTATTTTCAAAGATTTCTACCTCCTATTAATCCTGATTAACGTTTCAAATCATGTTAGCAATAGACGCATACAAATATGAATCAGTTATTCTTTCATTTTTTCTTCTATGGATTTCACTTTTCCATTTTCTTTAATCCTTATTGTGGTTTTCAATTTCACCCTTAATCCCATTTTTTTTAGAAGGTAATAAAGTTCCTGCCCACTCAACTTTTTTATCCTACCAGAAGAAAACAACTGGACAATAACATCACTTAATCTGTTTGCCACTTGTGGATATTGAGCTTGTGTAGCATTAAAGACTTCCCAAGCACGACCAATAAAAATTTGATTTAACAAATCTTGTTTGCTCACTTCCTCTTTTTTCTCCTCTCTCGTTGAGTGAAGACGGTCAAAATATTGAGCAAATCTTCGTCTTCTTAACCTCTCTAATTCACGGTCACTCATGGCGCATATATTTTTATTATTCAAATTATTAAATAAATTCCTTCGGAAAGAGAGAAACAAATGCATGCATAACCGACTAAAAGATAATTGCGTTTCTGAGGGTTCCTAAAAAGAAGAATTAAATCGGTATTGAGTTAACCTTGTCAAGGATAATATGAAAGATAGAAGTTGAGAGATGTTACTTGTTTCCTCTAGAGGCATTAAATAGAGAATTTTACGTTAGAGATCCAGAGATAGTGGCGAAGGAACTATTAGGTAAGAGGTTGGTTAGAAAGTTAAATGAGATATTTTTAGAGGGAATAATAGTAGAGACTGAAGCATATTACGGTTTAGATGATCCAGCTTCTCGTGCGTATCACGGCATCAAGAATTATAATAAACCCATGTGGAAAGAACCAGGAAGAACATTCATTTATAATGTTCACAAGTATTGGATGCTAAACATAGTCGCCCACAAGCGGAATAAGATAGGAGCTGTTTTGATAAGAGCCATTGAGCCCACAAAGGGAATAGAGGTTATGAAGAGAAATAGGCATATTCAAAATGAGTTCAACTTAACAAATGGTCCTGGAAAACTTACATTAGCATTAAGGATTGATAAGAATTTAAATGGAGCCCCAGTTATCTCAAGTAAAAACGAAATATTCATTTTAAACAATAAAATGGAAAGAGAAATAGGAAGTTCACATAGAATAGGCGTAAGGAAAGATCTCGATATAAAATTAAGGTTCTTCATCAAAGGAAATAAATTCGTTTCAAAATAAGGTTAATATCATTTTTTATAACTCGGTTAGAGATATATCTCAAGCAATTGTCTTTTCATTAGAATGTACATAATAACTGCGCTTACAATGAATTCTACGAGTAGATAACTACCATTATATACTGCTGAATAGATAACTGGATGCATCCCAGCTGGGGCATAAATTGCAAAGAAGACTAAGCCTTCAACGAAGTGGGCTAAGAATCTACCAGAGATTCCGACAGCGACACCTACTAAAGGATATTTCTTAAATATTCCACATAAACCAAGGGCAGCAAAAGCAATAGGGTAACCAAGCAAAGCTTGGACAGGACCCAAAATGTAGCTACCGGGTAAAATCATATTAATCAAACCATAGATAGCGCCGGCTACAACTCCGGAACGTGGACCTCTTCTTAAAGAAAACCAAAGTAGCGGTACCATACCTGCTACGCTAACAGAACCTCCTTGTGGAAATCGAAAGATAGGTGGTAAAACTTCTTTAAGTATTACAGTTAGAGCAATGATTACGGTTCCTTCTGCAAGGATTTTTGTTTCAGACCCTAATTTACTCATTTTAAGTTCCTCCGCCAGCATTATCTGGATCAGGTTCAAAGGGTCGATGTTGTATCTTTCATCCTCTCAGCCAGGTTTAACCCCAGCTCCCCTCTTACATATGATACTCCTTTCTTTTCTTCCCTTCCTAATAAGACTTAAGGTATGTAGACTGGATAGCTTGAGCAGTATTGGGTTGTA
>JAGLRI010000148.1 GCA_023136395.1 Candidatus Bathyarchaeota archaeon
GATGATCTGCTCGAAGCTGGTTCTACACCAAAAGAACGGAATGATTTGGCAGAAAGGACTGGGATCTCACCAAAGCTTATCCTCGAATGGGTGAACATCGCGGATCTCTTCAGGATAGAGGGTGTTGGCGAGGAATATTCTGACCTCCTCGAGGAGGCCGGAGTAGACACTGTAATCGAGCTTTCTAGAAGGAATCCCGAGAACCTTCACACCAAGATCGTTGAGATTAACGAGGAGAAGAATATTGTGAGGAGGATTCCAAACCTCAAACAAGTCAAAGAATGGATTAACCAAGCCAAGAAACTACCGAGAAAGGTAGAATATTAAAAAAATTGAGCTCAACTAACAATAATCCTTTTTTTCTCAATTTGATGCTAAGTGGTTATAATCGTTAGTGGGAAGAAAATTTCTATTTTATTAGTTGCATATTCGTTGTCAAGATACTTTATTGATTCTTGGCCAGAGAGATTAAAACGAGTACACGATGATGCTCACGCATCTGGACAACTAGAGGATAAAAATTCCATAAATGCTATGAATCTGAATCAATAATATAAATATAAGTAATAATGCATTAAAGGCATTGAATAAAATGGGTAGATTTCTTTCAAGCAGGATTATCGAGTTTGTTTCTTTATTGTTTCTTCTATTGGTAATTTTACTCCACATTGGCCAATATGCTGAATTTTCTGGTGTTGCCACAGAGCAGGCGTGGTTGACGACGAGTGACGGAGTACAGTTGAACGCTAGAGTCTACCAGCCTACAAGTTTGGATACTGTACCAGGTATTGTGGTTTGTCATGGGGGTGCAGGATCCCTCCAGATGATGCAGAGGGGCTTTAGTCTCGAGTTTGCGAAGAGAGGCTTCCTAGTGGTTGCCATAGACATGAGGGGGCACGGTGACAGCGGTGGAAAGTTCAGTTTCTTAAATGAGAAAGATGTGATGGCGGGTGTGGACTACCTATTCAGCATCTCCAATTTAGATCAAGGCAAGGTAGCCGTTCTTGGTCACAGCATGGGAGGAGCAGCAGTTTTTAGAGAGGGATATTCCGACCCGAGAGTAAAGTCCATTGTGGCCATTGCTCCAGCTCTTTCGCCTTATAGCGGGATGAACTTGACATCTCCTCGAAACCTTTTATTAGCTGTAGGAGCAAAGGACAACATCATATCTGAATCGATCGTTCTCATGCTGCTCAACAAGACCACAGGTGGAGGTGAGGAGGTCGATAAGCTCTACGGAAACTTCTCCGAAGGCAACGCAAGAAAGATGATAGTATCGCCCAGGATAGGTCATGCTGGGGAAGTTATTGACAGGTATATAGTGGAGGAGTCTATTGCTTGGGTTGAAGCTTCCCTAGACATCGAACCTACACAGTCTATCTCGATCTCGCCATGGCTCAATATTTTCTTGCCATTGTCCGTGATTGCCTCTCTACTCTCTGTTTTCCCAGCTATAATTTGCGTAAGGGAACTTGGGAAATTAAAAAGAGAAGTCCAATCGCCTGAGAAAACGGGTTTGATGGGGGTGGGAAAGCTGGTGATTGTTTATGTGGGGGCTTGGGGTGGTAGCGTACTTTCCATTTATTTCAGGAGTCTCTTCGGTTGGGTTCCGGTTGTTTTTGCGGATACCCTCGTTGCATACTATGTAACCGCCTCCATCATACTTCTATTAGCCACCATATTTTTCAAGCAAACCAACAGAAAGCTACAATTGAGCCTGCTAGATATTAAAACAAGTGTTGTTCTTGGAGTCTCAGGTTTTCTTGTTGTTTTTTCTGCTCTCAATGTCCTCTTCTCCTGGACCTTTATAGACCTTCTTCCGACAACTAGAGAGCTTTTTCTCATGTTGGGACTGTTCTTCGTCTTTCTTCCCCTCACAGTTTTGGATGTGACGTGGCTAAGGAATATTCAGAACAAACTTTCAATCAAACCTTGGAAGAGAACTGGAGTTACTGTAATCCTTTACATGTCTGAAAAATTGTTAATTCTAGCTTTTGTATCCTTCATATTTAGAGTCTTCCTCTGGCTTACCCTAACCTTTCTTTTCATTCCAGGACTCTTCACAGCTTGGATGTTGGAAGACAAAGAAAGCGTCATAGGCGGAGCAATCTTCAACGCATTCTTCATCGCTTGGATCGTAGCCGTAGTCTTCCCCTTTGGTTACTTTCCATACCTCTAAAAGACGCAGATTTTCTTCTTCCACCAAAAATTAATTCCATAAGCCTATCCCGCGCACATTTACGAGGATTTGGAATAATTTCGTTCCATCTCAATCGTCCTCATTATGATTTCTGTATTTTTTGTGACTGTTTCCTTTGTATAAAGTGGATAGTAAAGCAACCAACTCTCTACTAACGAATAATCTTACGTTTTGTCTATCTTTTTACTGCTCTGTCAAACAAGGGGACGCCGAGTGTCATCGTCACGACGGCTAGAATGATAAGAATGGTTAGGGGTAAGATGACGGCTTCGATTCCTGCGCCGAGGATCATGACTTTTCGTAATGCGTCAACTGCATACGTTAACGGTAAAACTTTTGAGATTGTTTGCAAGAATGCGGGCATCGCCTCTACAGGGAAAAGAACTCCGCTGAGGAACATCATGGGAAACTGAAGAAGCCCAAGGACTAATTGAGCGGATTCCTGTTCCTTAGTGATAGAAGTCGCAACTATACCTAAACCGAGGAAGCTGATGGTTCCCAGAATTAAAATGGATGCAATCAAGAATGGGTTTCCTCGAATAGTGATGCTGAAAACTAAGATAGAGATAACTATCGTAATGCTTCCCTGCAACAGGTTTCGTAACGAGTGTGAAACCGTTTTTCCAAGGATTATGGATGCGCGGGATATGGGACTCATAAGAATGCCTGCAAGGGTTCCAGACTCACGCTCACGGGCCAGAGCAGCGCCCAGAGCGGTTAATCCAGACATCATCACATTCATGGCAATAAAGCCGGGGGCTATAAAATCAAAGGAGGAACCGCCACCTGAGACAACGCTTTCCACATTAATGGAGATGGGATTTATAATGAATTCAGGATTAACATAGGGCATTCCCGTCTCAACAAGTTGTTGGGAAAGTTGATCGGATGCGACGTTAACCAACCCGTTAAAGAATTGGGTTAAAGCTTGTGAGATTGCTGGGTTACTTGGATCTGTTACAATTAGTATTTTGGCTTGTGTTTGGTCTTGAATTGAACTCGAAAAATTTTCTGGGATGATCAGCGCGGCTTTTATCACTGCAGATAGTATTTGCTCTTTCACCTGATCTTTTGATTGAATATTGACCAGTTGGATGGAGTCAGAATTGGCGGAAATATTGTTGATCATCTGGGCTAATTGTTCTCCGTATTCTCCGGGGTCGTCTACGATCATTCCTACTGGAACATTATTT
>JAGLRI010000149.1 GCA_023136395.1 Candidatus Bathyarchaeota archaeon
AGAAATAAAATCGTTGATGATTGGTGCGGAAAGAATGGAATCAAGAGATACTCTTGGGGGTATGGGAGGAAGAAACCCCATAATATTTTCAATGGATGGTTGTTGAAAGACTTCCCATTCTTGTATAATCTCAAAGATTCGGAAGCCTGAGAGAGATACAATAAGGAATTGCCCAGCATATACCGGTAACATGGATAATACACTTCCAATCCTCTTCCTTATGATCAAGCCTCCGATGAAGCCAACAACCGCCCAAATGAAAATCAGAGTCGTGTACGCGATAGGATCAACAAAGAGGAGATAAACAGTTGAAAGCAAAATTCTGAGAGGTGTACCAAAGACCGGTCCAAGCCATCCTGCGATGAGGTTATAACTATCGGGAAGTAGTGAGAATCCTAGACCGAGGGCAAGAAACCAACATAAAATTACTGCAATTATTTTCTTCATCGAATCTTCACCAATCTCTCTATAAGACTTTTAGATAAAGGTTCCATAAAACTATGATCATTTTTACGTGCGTGCAAACTATTCTATTTCTTTTTCACAATAAAAATTTAGTATTTTAATGGCGATATTATATTTGGCGAAATTTAGTAAAAATCTCGACTGCTTCAACCTTCATTGTTGATATTACTAAGAATGACGAATATGGAAAATGTCTTCATAGATATCTAACCGGTCCAATCAGAAGATACCAAAAAAAAGAAAAGAATACCTTAAAAAAGTCATTCCCAACAGCATGCATGCCAAAAGGGGAAGGGTATAGAAAATAATTTGAAAAACTTCGTTTAAAATAGCTTCTTAACTTTAAATTCAGTGTTTATTAAACGCTATAAAATTAAAGTTTAAATATGAGACTTCGAATTTTAGTACCCACAGTTAGGTTTTAGGGAAAGGAAAGCTAATCGTTGTAAAGCGTATTTATCTTTTTTAGAATCCTTATTCTAGCTGACTGAACAGTGTGAGGTGAAAAAATGAGCTACATAGAAAGAGGTTCCAGAGCAGGAAGTTACGGCAGTCCTAAAGCGCCAGTTGAAGAGGGAAAAGAATACGAAGCTGACATTACTGAACTGAGCCGTAGAGGCGATGGGATAGCGAAAATTGAGGGATTCGTAATATTCGTGCCCAACACTAAACCCGGTGATCATGTTAAATTCAAAGTAACTCGAGTTGCTAGAAGATATGCGATAGCCGAAACAATCTAGTCCTTCCTTAAAAATAAAACATGACGAAAACAATGTTTTCGAGTTGGCTAAACAAACTGTTGACACATAAAGTACAGTCTTAATATTTATTGCATGCATTTTTTTTAAAATTCACCAGTCCACTTTATAAAGTCCGTTACAATTGGATGCAAGTTTTTACTCGTCCGATTAGTGGAAATCGCTCGATCAGGAAGAATAAGAAAGTATACAAACAATAGATTAACTATAAAACACTGGTTAGATTTACAAGGGTATTTAAGTAATGATTCACAATAAATTTGAAGATTGAAAGCGGGTGAAACGAATGGGTTTAGAAAAACTAGAGTCTTCAAACATAATGTTACAACATGGAGAGTCTTGATTGTCTAAAGAAGCAACTGTTATTTATATTGGAAGAAAACCTCCTATGAATTATGTGTTATTTGTGATAACGAGTTTGAATTCACCCGACAGTAAGGAGGTCATTCTTAAGGCGAGAGGAAGAGCTATAACTACTGCTGTTGATGTTGCTGAGATAACCCGGCGAAGGTTTATGAAAGAGCTGGAAATAAGTAAAATCACCACGGGAACTGAAGAGCTACCTGTAGAAGAGGGTGGTACAAGGATGGTTTCATCAATCGAAATCACCTTAACTAGACCATAAGAAAGGAGGCATAACAATATGCGGAGAAGATCTACCAAACGAGGTCGACCGCGTGGTAAAAATCACTCAAGAAGTGATATTGAGCTTCTTAAATACCTAGCTAAAATATCCGTAAAGCATAAACTAGATTCGAAGGAATTTTTTCAAAAACTTGTTGATGGTTGGAAAAATCAAGAATCTAAATGTGAACACTTAACGATTCTCTGTCGTAAAAAAACAGAAGATTCAGTTGTACTCCTTGTATCCAATAACCGTAAGGTAGTTGCACAGTTTTCGATACCTACGCGTATCCTTCAAGAAGTCAGTCCACTCGAACGTTTCGTTGCTCAAATTCCAATTAAAACAGTCATACCTAAGGATGCTATAGTGAAAATCAAAGATTTAGAACAGGCGATGAAACAGGTTAACCTTAATGCGAGAGTGCTTGATGTACCGGACCCAAAACCTGTTTTTACTAGATTTGGTACTGAAGCTTATGTATCAAATGCGCTCATCGCCGACGAAACTGGAACGATTAGGCTAAGCTTATGGAACCAACAGATTAACAAAGTTTCTGTGAATGATATAATTAAGATTGAGAATGCTAAAGTGGCTAGATTTGGTGGTAATCGTCAGTTAAGGCTTGGACGAAGTGGAAAGTTGAGTGTCATCGAAGTGAGTGATTTCCCCACTTCGGATGAGCTTAAGATTGCAGCAGCAAAGTTTGAGAGCGAGTAATCCGTTTATCTAGTTATCCAATTGTAATTTTGTAAAACTTTTTTCGTAAAGAAATGATGAGAATTTATCATGTCCTATAGTCGATATGGGTATGGATCACACTCGTTTATTTATGATTATATCCGCCAGAATCGCTGTAAGAAGATAATGGAGATCGGTATTGCAGATGGTGAAAACGCGAGAAAGATGGTAACTGCTGCTAACGAAAACTTCCTAACAGAAGAAATTGAATATTATGGATTCGACATTTTTCGGTGGTATAATTGGGATAGCGATTCTCAGATACAATTGGTAAGTCAAAAATTGAGTGTGGCTGGTTGTCAATTTAAACTTTTCAAAGGAGATTCAGTTAAAACTCTGCCTAAAATACTGCATAAATTACCCATGATGGACCTTATCTTCATCGATGGAGGTCACTCCTATTCAACTGTGAAGAGTGATTGGGAAAACTCAAAGACTCTTATGCACGAAAAAACAGCAGTTTTCTTCCACAACTATGATTTCTCAGGTCCAAACAGGTTGGTAAACAACATCTCTCGAGATAAATATTGTGTTGAAATAATAGATGTACCACACGACAGCAGAACAGCTTTTGTAAAACAGAAAACTTGAGGATAACAGTTTTTGATATAAAATACCTATAAAATAAGAGATCAATTGAGATATGATGTTGTTTGGGTCTATTCTCTTCGTGCATGCATGCTCACCTTTCGTGCTCGCAGGAAGTAACCCGGAAATTTCTACTATGGAAAAATCGATGTAAACTTAACATTTCTAGATAGAATCAACGAATTTTTTTCATACGATTAAGAGGTATT